>NZ_RZOJ01000100.1:0-16524 GCF_003998845.1 Mesorhizobium sp. M4A.F.Ca.ET.022.05.2.1
GCGTAGACGCGGCGTGCCTCGGCGGTACCGGCCGCGAGGCGCTGGCGGCCGAAGGCGTCTTGCTTCAGCGCGAAGTCGTGGCCGACCTCGCGGCGGATGCGCACCTGCTCGGCCTCGCCCTTGGGGAGCTTTGGGGGTGCGGGTTTTTTGGAAGGTTTGCGGGGCATAAGCCGGTCCTTGTGTGGGGGGATTGTCGAAATGGTGGCGCCAGGCACCCTCATCCGTCTCGGCGCTGCGCGCCGATCCACCTTCTCCCACAAGGGAGAAGGGAGAACCTGGCGGCGGCGCGTCTGCCAGCTACCAGCGTCGGTGAGTGGCAGCGAAGCCGGTGCGGTCTCCCCTTCTCCCGTTGTGGGAGAAGGTGGCCGCGAAGCGGACGGATGAGGGGTGTTCCGCGGCACGCCGTCTCCAGATTTCAGCTTTTCACCAGCTTCACAGGTGAATCCCCTCCCCGCTTGGCGATCAGCTCGCGCATCAGACGGCGCTCGCGCACCTCGATCGAGAGCTGGGCGCTGGACGGGCAGAACTGGGCGCTGTCGACCCTGGCCTCGCCGCGGATGAAGCGCTGGATGGCGGCCTGCACGTCCGCCAGCTCGGCATCCTTAACGGCGGCCAGGTAGCCGCGCATCTGCATGTCGACGTCAGCGCGCGCCGACTGCGGGAAGCATGAGAACATCGCCGCCAGGACCTTGGCCGCCTGCTGCAATTCGGCTGCTGTCATTGATCTCCTCGATGATTGAATTGGCGGCATCGAGATGGGTTTTTGGCCGATGCCAGCCGGGCCTTTCTTTCGGCGCGCCTGCGCGTCCTGAAAAAGCGAGAGCTTTTTCCCTGGACTCTGGGTTCTGGGAGTCTGGACTCTGGGGCTTATCCCCTGCCCGGCCGCGCGGCTTAACCCGCCCGTTGTCCGCCCCCTTATCCCGCGGCGATTTCGCGCTGTCGTTTGAAAGGCTTGGGTTGCCGCCCTTCAAGCCGTTGCGGCGCGCGAGCCTGGCCTTGCGGGCGTCCGCGATCATGCGCCGCGAATAGATGCGGCCGTGGCGATCGCGAGAGAACACACGGTTCCGCTCGAGCTCGCCAAGCAGGCCGGCAAGCTCCGCCTCGGGACAGCCGGTCAGCCGGGCGAGCGCCGCCTCGTCCAGCCCCTTGCCGGCGACCGCGACATAGCCGATCGGCTCGTGCGCGGCGGCCACGCACAGCAGGCGCATCCACAACCCTTGCGCGGCGAGCGAGCAAAGCCTGAGGTTGGGATCGGACTCCCAGTCCGCCCAGAAGAATTTCGACCAGACAGTGCCGCTCATGGGGAGGTGTCCGGATGGGCAGCGCGCCAGTGGGGATTGGGTAATCTCCCCCCTCGAGGGGGGAGATTGGCAGTTTCGGCCACACCGCCCATCATACCACCCCCGCTCGGTTCCCATGGAACCTGGCATGGTGGTGGCTGCAGTAGCTGCTCATCGGGCGCGTGCGCAGGCCGCAGCAGAGCATGTCGGGGCCGGGGCGCGCGCCGGGCGGATCGTCGTCGGCATCCTCGCGTAGTGCGAGGTCGAGCGGCGCGCGGCAGCGGCCGAACAGGCAGTCGGTGAAGCGCATGGCGGCGACATGCGGCTGGCGGCCGGGCGCAGCCGGCCGCGGCGGCGCGGGGATCTTGTAGAGCTGCGCTTCGGATTTCTCGCGCGCCAGCCCGCCCGGCGCGAGCCATGCCGGCGGCAATGTCCGCGCTGGCTTCCTGATCCTGGCCTGCTTCGGCTTGGGCGCGGTGCGGGCGGTCGCGATGTCATCCGCTTGCGCAGAGACCGCATGGGCCGATACGTCGACTCCGCCCTGCCCGTCCTCCGCGGGAGCTGCGCTGCAGCTGCCGAGGGTGGACCGGACGTCTCCCCCACTTGCGGGGAGATTGGCAGTTCCGGCGCTGGCGCCCGCCATCGACTGAGCATGTCTGGAAAACGCCGCCGGTTGGGAGAGCGTCACCCCTCCAGCGGCAACCCTGCCCCGCTTGCCTGGACGATCGGGCCGCGCCGCGTGCTTCCTCGGCCGGCCGCCGGCGCGGCCGCCCTTGGGGTTGGCGAAGCCGATGGCGCGCAGGCCGGCGTTGCGATGCACGATGCCGATGATGGCATTGCGCGACACGCGCGCGCCGCGCAGCGCACTGAAGCGGGCGGCGATGCCGGAGGCCGAAAGCCCCTCCTTCAGCCAGGTCGCGATTTCGGTGAGTTCCTTGTCGGTATAGGCGGCAGGCATATCGGCATCCATCGGTTTGCGGGCTTGCGGGCGCGCGCCAGGGCTCGGCCCGAAGGCCGTCGCGAAAATCGTTCGGGGATTGGTCGGATCAGGCGGGACTCGGCGCCTCGCCATCAAGGCGCAGAAGGGCGGCCTCCGCCGCCTCCCTGGTCAGGCCGGACACCGCCCGGCCGGTTGCGCGATCGAAGAGGATGACGGTGCCGTCCTCAGTGCGGATCAGGGAGGTGGCGCCGGTCCGCGGCGGGCCGGCGGCCTGGCGAAGAAAGGGGGCCGGAGCCGGGGGAGGAGCGGCTCCGGCCGTTCCGGTGAACCGGGGTGCGGGCGGCTCAGCCGGATCCGGGGCAAACGCCCCGGTATTCATCCGGACCGGGGAGGAGGACGGCCCGGACGATTGGAATTCAAAGTCGAAATGCACGCTCATGCCGCCTCCCCTTGCGCCGCGCGGCCGGCCAGCCATTCGTAGCTGACGCCGGCAATGCCGCGCCTCCGGCAGGCCGCCACCACATGCGCCCAGTGCTGCGGGGCGATGCGCTCGCGGCGGCGCATCTGGCGGGCGGCCTCGTAGCCGCAGCCGACATCGGCGGCGAAGGCGCCGATGCTGTGCCAGCGGTCGATCAGCCCGGAAATACTCGTGGGCTGCCCCGAGATGCTGGCGGGCAGAGCCGAAGCGCTCGTGGGCAATGCGGAAATGCTTGCGTGATGGTCGATCATGCGGTAAGCGTACGTTATGTACGAAAGAGTCGCAAGCGAATTCGTACACTTTGGACGATATTTTTCAGGCATTTTGTACGATGATGGATTCACGGCACAGATTGCAGCAGGCGCGCGCCCAGGCCGGCTATGCCTCGCCCAGCGATGCGGCCCGCGCCCTGCGCGAGATCAACAAGAACACGCTGATCAGCCACGAGAATGGCAACCGGCCGCTGTCGCGCAAGGCGGCGGAGAAATACGGCCGGCTGTTCGGCGTCGACCCCGGCTGGCTGTTGTTCAATGCGGACGGCGCCGAGGCCGCACCGGTCAGCCTGCAGCCCTCGCCCGTCACCGTCGACGTGCCGATCGTGTCCTGGATCAGCGCCGGTGAGCTCGGCAGCCAGGACAGCGTCGTCAACCTCTCCGACTATCCGACCATCCCGACCGCCGACCTAGAGGAAGGCGAGTGGATCGCGCTGCGCGTCGACGGGCCGTCGATGAACAAGATCTCGCCGCCGGATTCGATCATCTTCGTCAATCTGCGTGACAAGCGGCTGGTGACCAATGGCTGCTATGTGCTCTCGGACGAGACCGGACGGGCCACCTACAAGCGCTGGCGCCCCAACGACACCCCGCCCTTCCAGCCGGCGTCGTACCTCGACATCCCGCCGCCGGAGCTGGAGGGCGCGATCACGATCATCGGGCGGGTGAAGCGGTCGATGATCGATATGTGAGTAATCTCGCTCTCGCCCGTCGGCCTGTGACTGCTCTTTCATGACGCCGCAATTTCTGCTTGCATGGCAAGCAGCCGTCGGTGTCGGCCGAGGTCGATGTTTTCGGGGGAGAATCGGCGAAATGACGAACCGGGAAGGCGTGGGCGAAAGCCGGCTGATACGGCTGGTGCGAAAATGGCGCCTGCCGCTGTTGCTGCTGCTGACCGGCGTCGTCGCGCTGGACGTCCGTGGCGCGATGGGGATCGCCAGCAATCTCGCCTACACGGCCTGTATCGGCAATGCGGCCGACCCGGCCCGCCGGATCGAAGCTTGCACGCAAATCATCGACAACCAGGCCGACGGTCCTGACAAACGCGCGACGGCCTACTTCAAGCGCGCCTACGCCTGGTCCATGGAAGGCGATCTCGACCGCGCCATCGCCGATAGCGACCAGGCGATAAGCCTCAATCCTGAATACGCATCGGCTTACTACAACCGAGGCTACGACTGGGCCACGAAGGGCGATTACGACCGGGCCATTGCCGATTACGGTCAGGCGATCGCCTTCGACCCGAAAAGCAGCGCTGCTTACAACAACCGGGGCCTTGCCTGGGCGTACAAGGGCGACAATGACCGGGCCATCGCGGATTACAACCTGGCGATCATCGCCGATCCAAAG
Organism: Mesorhizobium sp. M4A.F.Ca.ET.022.05.2.1; assembly: GCF_003998845.1. Taxonomy (NCBI): domain Bacteria; kingdom Pseudomonadati; phylum Pseudomonadota; class Alphaproteobacteria; order Hyphomicrobiales; family Phyllobacteriaceae; genus Mesorhizobium; species Mesorhizobium sp. M4A.F.Ca.ET.022.05.2.1. Next base: position 4,321 of record NZ_RZOJ01000100.1, read on the forward strand.
AACGCATCCGCATACCTCAACCGGGGCGGCGCATGGGCGGCGGAGGGCGCCTTCGATCACGCCATCGCCGACTACAACCAGGCCATTGCCTTCGATCCGACACTCATCGGGGTCTATGAAAATCGTGGCCTGAGCTGGGGCGGCAAGGCGACTACGACCGCGCCATCGCCGATTTCAACGTCGCTATCGGCCTCGATCCGAAACGCGGCTACGCCTATTACGGCCGGGGTCTAGCCTGGTCAAACAAGGGCGACGACGACCGCGCGATCGCCGACTACGACCAGGCCGTGGACCTCGACCCGAAGCTTGCCGATGCCTACTACGCGCTGGGCCTCGCCTGGGCGCATAAGGGCGACCACGACCAGGCCATCGTCGACTACAACCAGGCAATCGCGCTCAATCAGAAATCCGCCGATTTCTACAGCGCCCGAAGCGCCTCCTGGAAGGCGAAGGGAAACCGCGAACGCGCCGAGGCCGACCGGAAGACGGCAGTTAGCCTTGGCGGTAAGTAGGTTGCCAGACTGGAAGGTCGCGTTGCTTCGCGCCTTCCCCTGCCCTCCGCTTGGCTCAGGGCCGGGCGCACAATCCAGCCACCGCAATTTCTGCTTGCATTCTGGAACAAAATGAGAACTGGCGCCTGCCGCGCTCTTCAAAAAGTGGCCGTCGTTCAGCAAGGCATGCACCAGCGCCGGGTTGGTGAGCGTGTCCTTGTTGGCGGCGATCAGCAGGTCGCCTGCCTCCCGCGCATGATCGACGGCGAAAGCGTAGCCGGCGCGCGTCGCATGCGCGAAGGCTGCAGCCGCCTTCGGATTGGCGCCAAGGAAGGCGTTGCTGGAGACGATCAGCGTAGGCGTCGCGCACGCCGTAGTCGGCATAGCGGAACGAGCGCTGCTTCAGGCCCTTCAGCACTGTTCGAGCGATTGGGGAAGAGTGTCTTTGGAGGGAGGTGCGAAACGCTGTTCCTTCTCTCCAGTGGACAAGGCGGAGTCGCGTTATAAGATTTTCACTATTTTCTTATAACTCCCTTGAAATCCGGCCGGATAGCGTGCAGTTATAAGAAATCTGTGTAATTCTTATAACGCTCAGCCCAGACTTGGGATCGCGCCATGAAAACCATCGATCTCGCCTATCGCACCATGTATGCCGAGCTTGTGCAGCGCAGCCTGGATGCTTCCTTCGAGACCGATTTCTCGACAGCGGGCAATTTCGTGCGCGTGCCAGTGAAGGGCCGCGACTATTGGTACTTCGAGGAGACCCGGCCGACGAAGACCAGGCGTTATGTCGGTCCGGCCGAGGACCCCGAGATCGCCAAGCGGGTCGCGGCCTTCAAGGAGATCAAGAGCGATCTGAGAAGCCGCCGCAAGCTGGTTTCCAGTCTCGTGCGCGACGCCGGCCTGACGGCGCCGGACCCCGTCACCGGCGACGTGGTCGAGGCGCTGGAGAAGGCCGGGCTCTTCCGCCTGCGCGCGGTGCTCGTCGGAACGGTCGCCTTCCAGACCTATGCCGGGCACCTCGGTGTCAGGCTGCGTGGGGCCGCGCTGCAGACGGGCGACGCCGACTTCGCCCAGTTCCATTCCGTCTCGGCCGAGGTGGACGACAGCCTGCCGCCGGTCATCGAAGTGCTGAAGGCAGTCGATCCGACATTCCGCGAGGTTCCGCACCGGACCGATGCCGGACGCGCGACGCAGTTCGAGAACGCTTCCCGCTACCGGGTCGATTTCCTCACCCCGAACCGGGGCAGCGACGATCACGCCGATCACGCAAGCCCGATGCCGTCGCTGGGCGGCGCCTCGGCACAGCCCTTGCGCTTCCTCGATTTCCTGATCCGCGATCCCGTCCGGACGGTGCTCCTGCACCGCTCCGGCGTGCCCGTGCTCGTCCCCTCGCCCGAGCGCTTCGCCGTCCACAAGCTGATCGTCGCCGCGCGCCGCGAACGAAGCGCCGGCGCCAAGCGGGAGAAGGATCTGCATCAGGCAAGCCTGCTGGTCGAGGCGCTGGACGTCACGCGTCGGCAGGACGACCGCGCCTTTGCATTCGCCGAAGCGTGGAACAGGGGCGACGCCTGGCGCGACGCGCTGCGGAAAGGCCTGAACCTGCTCGGTCCCGACAGCCGTGACATGGTCGACCTGGTGCTCGGAACAGCGCTTGCCGCAGTCGGGGCGCAACTCGAAGGTTTTACGATGCGGCTCGCCTAACACGCCGGGATTGGCGCCTTATCGTTCAATTTGTACGAATTCATCTTGACCCGTATTCGTACGTAAAGTACGATATTTCCCTTCTCCGAGGGGAACATCCTTGAACACCGCGAACCACGTCGCCTTCGCCGACCTCTCCCGTCCACTGCTTTCATCCTTGCCGCTCGAACAGCGCGAGCGCCTCGCCGGCGCCTGGCGGATGGCCAGCCAGGACATCGCCGAGGACATCCGCTTCGTCCGCCAATATCTGAAGGTCATCGCCGAGAAGGAAGAACGGCTGTCGACCGGCACGCTGGTCCACAGCCGCGCCTATGTCGAGGCCTGCGCCGGTTGGTTGCCGCAGACCGTGGCGCGCTATCTGCGCAACCTGCGCGCCATCACCGAATGCGAGTTGGCGATGACGGCTGCCGGCATCAGTTTTGCCAAGTCAAGCGATGCGTGGTGAGCCCTCGCTTCTCCGCTTGTCTCCTGCCCTACGAACTGAAGACGGCGTTCACCCGTTGAACTTGTAGGGGAATTGTTTGGCGATGCCTTCCGTCAGCATGTCGGCGAACTTCAGCATGTGATCATGCCCTTCGTCGTAGGACTTGATGTCCGCCGCCCAATCCTTCTTCAGCCGGCCGACCACCTCGCCGGTCGTCAGTTGCAGATGCTTGTGGAGCATGTCCCGGAGATCTTTCTCGGGCCAGTTCGGATTGGCCTTGCCAAGGAACACCGCAATGTCGTCGGCATTGCCGGTCCATTTTTCCTGAGCGGCCGAGAGCTTGTCCTTGCTGCCTGATTTGGCCGCCTTGACCACTTCCGTCGCAATCTTGATGTGGTCTTTCAGCAGCGCGGCCAGTTTCTGGCCGGCCGCATCACCGTAGTAAGGCTTTACCGCGTCGCCTATGTCGTCCTGGTTCTGGAGGAGACGCTTCGCGACTTCGTCCGTGTCTTGCAGGTCAGCGAGGGCGCTGATGATGTAGTTGCGCGTGTAAGTGATGTGGTCTTCCCAAAGTTTCCGCATTGCCGCTCGAACGTCCGTCGCCGATTGCGGTTCGCCGGCGCGAGCGGGCAGCAGCGACAACGATCCGGCAGCCGCAAGAGACACCGCAGAGAGAGAGGAAAGCAGTACCAGACGCCTGTTCATGGCCGATCTCCGAATGTGCCAACACTCGCGCGACAGACGGGCAGCAAAGCGCGGCCGATCGGCTGTTTCCGTCCCGATCGTCGGCACCCGAAGGCGATGTTCGCTATCGGAAGATGAACATTAGCGATGGCTAAAGGTTCCGCGCCGGCGGCGAAATAGCGAGCCGTGGCGATGGCGATCCTTACGATGGAAAAAGGCTCCGGCGTAGCATGCCGGAGCCTTCGTCCTTTTTCGACGCATCAGCCGCCGCTCGGAGCCGGCGCGGGGGCGGCCGGAGCCGGAGCCGCGGGCGCAGGTTCTGATGGCGCAGGGGCCGCTGGCGCGGGTTCCGAAGGCGCGGGCGCCGCAGGCGCAGGCGCTGACGGCGAGGATGCCGCCGGCGCCTCGACCTTGGGCGATTCGACCTTGACGTTGACGTCTTTGCTGCCGCCGCCATTGATGTTGATGACACCTGTGAAGACGAGCAGAACCACGATCGCCAGAATCGCGAGAACGACCGCGACAACCGTGCCACCTCCGCCCGAATTCACAACCGTTGGACCGTCAGCCATGGTTCTTCTCCTTACGATTGCACTGTCGAGAAAACGGGCGCGTCACGGCAACGTTCCGCCCCAGGGACCTCAGTCCCGGCAGCCGTGAGACTGAAGTCTCATCACCACGCGCAGAGGGCCGGTATGGTCGGTTTCAAGGAAACCGAAGCCTCGCCAACTCATTGGTAAGCGGACCACCGGACACGTCCCTTCTCGGCGGTCTCTGGGTGCCCGCCAATCATCGTTCCCGTGCTGACGGGCACCCGCTCGCCTTCCTGTTCCTGGAACCCTGGCCCGCGCACTCGCGTGGAGTGACGAGCTTGTTAGTTGAGCCGGCGAAGGGAACGGAACCTCCTCAACAGCGTATGTTAGCTGTCGCCCAACCGGGCAAGCTGGCCAGAGTTTCCTGCAATGACCAAGGCATCGCTCCATCTTCTGAAAGGCGCAGGCTACCTGGTCTCCACGGCAAGCGTGATCCTGCTTGCGGTGGTGAGTTGGAAGAGCGCTTCGGAAAGCCCGCTGCTGGTCGCCTGCCTGCTTGGCGGCGCCGCGGCATCCATTGTCGGCATGTTCTGCCGCTGGCTTTCCTACGAGATCGAGAAACGCCGGGAAGGAAAATAGCATCCGTTGTCGGGCGCCGTCCGCAAAAAGCCCGCGCCACGGAGGGACCGATGGCGCGGGCCGGCCGATGTTTGCCCACCAGCCTGCGCGGGACGCCAAGCAGCGACGTCAGGCGCCAGACCTCAACCATTCGAAGCGGCTAATGTTCCAATTGCTCGATCGCGAGATCTGGCGACGTCGAGGCTATCGACGGCGCTCGTTTGCCGGCCAAGCGCCGCCCGGCGCTGGGTGAAATTTCTGGACCGCCCCTCACGATGCGCGTAACATCCCGTCAACGGCGATAACTGGCAAGGGCATCGCCGGCTGAGAGCGAGCATCGCGCTTCCGCCCCAATGGAGGAGGGAGCGTTGATCGAGCCCAAGAAATCCACCAGCGGCATCGCCTATCCGGATGACCTCTGCCTGTTGAAAAGGGCCTACGACCAGATATGCCTCGAGAGGGATCTCCCGGCAGGCTCGCCCGCGGCGGAGCAATTGGCCATCCGCGCCATGGAGTTGTTTGCGCACGGTATTTTTGAGGAAGAGGCCCTCTTGCAGGGGCTGAGGCAGCCCGCTTGAACGCTCGCTCACTTCACGGAACTGCGCCGACTGGCCATGCTCGGCCCTACCCGCTCGCAAGGACAGCCATGACCCCGCGATATCTCGACCACCTCCTGGAATGCCCCTATTGCCTGACGATCAAGCTGAGGATTCCGGCCGACGCGCAGCCGGACACGCGCATCGTCTGCGACGATTGCGGCGAGTTCCTCGGGCTGTGGGACGAGTTGCTGACGGACTTCGAAAGGCAGGGTGGCAACAACGGCGTCTTCCGCCTCGACAGGGGCCGCATCAGGCGCCTCGGCTGAAGCTGTCGCGATGCCCGGCTCCGCATAGGCCTTCATTCCTACAACCGCCGAGCCGCAGCGCGCGGAATGGAACGTTTCACGCAATTGCCAATTGGTGGACTCGCATGCCCTGCCGGGCGTTAGATTGGCGGCAGGCGAAGGAGGGCACGTCGCGAACAGGGAGGACGTAATCTATGGATTACGAATACGAGAAGATTCTACCCGACGAGCAGCCTTATGAAGTCATTACTTTTGCCAAAAAACACGGGTTGACGGTGCCGGCCGCGGATGCCGTCCTGTTCGCCAAGGGCCCGTCCCGGAAAGCGTGCGACGCCGCGGCATTGGCCTTCCTGTGCGCGGTGGCGCAATACGCCGACAGGCGATCGCGGCACTAACGCGCTCGCCGCATAGGGGCGTGGCGAAGACCTGTCTCGCCACGCAAAGCGCCGCTGCGACGGCCGTTATCTCAAGCCGAGAAAACTCAGTATCGCGATGACTATGACGATGGCTCCAACCAGCCAGATGATGTTGTTCATGACATTCTCCTTCACCCGAGATGGGTGCTGGAGGGACAACATAAGCGCCAGCTAAAGGTTCCGGTCTAAGGCGCGGCGGCGGCGGGGCGGTGCGTCGTTCGCAACAAAACGACTTCGCAATCGTTTCTCATTCGCCAGACACTCTGGCTACTCCAGACCTTCTCCCGCCGGCAGCGCCGGCGGGTCTTTTCGCAGCCTTTGGCCAGGATGCCATGCCGTCGACCTCGATCCGAAAGACGGACTACGATACCCAGAGGCGGATCCTGCGCGTGTGGTTCGTGGGCAGCGGCAAATGCTACGAGTTCGAGGATGTGCCGCCGGAGACTTTTGCCGGTTTCCGCGCCGCCTTCGCAAAGGGCCGATATTTCAACAGCTACATCCGCAACCGTTTCCGCTATCGCTTGGTGGCCGCCGCTGGCGCGCCGGCGGCCATGCCGCCAATTCCGGCCGCAGATCCTTCTTCAGGGAACGTTCGCCTCTCACGGCAGTTGAGCTTCCAGCGCGAAAACAATGTCGTCTCGCGCCCGACTTCCATCCGTAGGAGGAAATGATGAGAATGCACTTTTCCGCAGCCGCCGCAGGGCTGTTGCTGCTCGCCGGTATCGGTGCGGCCGCCGCCGACACCGTGGTTATTGCGCCGGAACAGGAAACGGTCATCCGGGAATATGTAAAGAAGCAGCCCCTGGCTTCGGTCAAGCTTCCCGGCGTGGAGCTCAACGTCGGCACGGCCCTGCCCGATACGGTCGAGCTTTATGAAGTGCCCGATGTGAAATACCGCTACACCGTGATCGACAACCGGACAGTCGTCGTCGATCCCGACACGCGCACGGTGATCAAGATTATCGAATAAGATCGAGGTTCCGATTGAAGATCCGCCGCGCCGACAAGGAGTGGCGGGTTTTCAACACATCGAGGAGGCCGGGCCCACCTTCACTCTCGCCGGCGGCAAATATCCAACGATCCGCAAACGAACCAAGTGTCCGACTAGTCCCCTTAGAAAAGCGTCACGAAAACGATCGGTCCAAGGATCAAGCAAACACCCATCCCGATTGTAATGGCGATAGCCAGGCGTTCCGTTCGCCGGACAATCTCGGCCACCGCTTCGTCATCATCCGGGATGAGGACTGAATTGTCCTTTGGCGCGGACGAATGCTTTTCCTCCGCGGATCGGCCTGCAATACCACCGACGTTCGATTTGCGCCGGCTGACCGGACCTGTCGGTCTCCGCCGGCCAGGCGGACAATCGGATTCCGGCCGACGATAGCGCAGCCTGGTTTTCATGCGTCTGCTTCCAGCCGCTCATGCTCCGCTTTCTGGTGCCAGATCACCTGGCGGAGGTCGCGCATGTCGACAGGCTGGCCACATCTGGGGCAGAGATAGAAATGGCATACCGGATATTCGTCCGGCGGGCTTCCGCGCCGGGTGCCGGTCAACGGCGGCCCGAGATCGGAAAGCTTCGTCATCCGCGCAGCTTCCTGGCTTGCCGCGCCAAGGTTTTCCGGTCATTGCCGTGCTCGCTTATCAACTCGCGGACCTCGTCCTGCGTGATGCGATGCTGCTTGGCAAAATACCTTACTTCGTAGTCGTCGTCGGCTGAGACGCGATCCCGGTCACGAAGGCCGCGGTTGCTCTTGTCGTCGGCCATCTGATTTCTCCCTGTCGAATGTCGCTAGTTTCACTCTGACTAATATAAGCCGCGAGCCGGACCCCGGTTCCATGCAAGGGCCCGGAAGACGCCGGCTTTTGCTGCGCCGGCGGCAGACCGCCTTCACGAGCGAAGATGCAGATGGACTCAGCGAGAGGAGGTGTCATACCGCCCATCGAAAAGGGCGGCCCAGCGGACTCGGGGGGCGGGGCCGCTGAGCCTGACCAACGGCGTTTTTTTCGAGGGGGGTTAGCCGTTGGCTTGGCTACGCATTATAGCCCATTTTATTAGCATTAGCTAAATTTACCTGTGCGGCCGGCAAAAGCTCTGCAATCGCGCAAGCAACCTTCGCGGCGCATAAAAACCCGCCGGCCGGAGCCGGCGGGTTGACCGCCCTTGAGGTCGCGTTCAGTGGAGTCGTCTCGACCATTCGTCGATCTGCCGCTGGGCTTCTTCCCTGGCAATGCCGTAGCGCTCCTGGATGCGCCCGAGAAGCTGATCGCGATTGCCTTCGATGCGGTCGAGGTCATCATCGGTGAGGTCGCCCCATTGCTCCTGGGCCTTGCCTCTGACCTGCATCCATTTTCCCTTGATCTGATCCCAGTTCATGACTGTCTCCTTTGCTCTCCAAAGGAAATGGCGCGGGCGCGACAATGTTCCCGATGCGCAAACGCCGGGTCATGACAGGCAGCGTAGCGGCACCATCAATGTGATGGAGGCCGTCCCGCGTTCCGATAGTCTACCGGCTGGCGCAGCGCAGAATTGCAACCGGGAGGACCGGCGATGCCTCATCTTCACATGAAGGGGGTCGATGTCGTCGTCGATCTCCTCGACGCGGCCGAGGATATCGACAGGCTCAGCGAGCAGGAGCTGAAGACGCTTCTTTTGGAAGCTTCTGAAGCGGGATGTTCCCGCCGACGTCGCGAACCAGGACCTGTGCCCCGGGAGTTGATTCTGTCGACGCGCGACGGCGCGCACTGGCCATCGCCCCTGCGATGCGGAAACGCCACGGGGTAGGACGGAATTGTCAGGCTCACAGGCGCCGCTGATAGCGGCGCAGCGTGTTGTTCAGCCCTTGCCCGCCTTCGACTTAGCGGCCTTCGGCTGGCTTTGCCGTCTTGGCGGCGGCGGCTTTAGCTGGCTTGGCGGCACCCTTCTTCGGCGCGGCCTTCGCTTTCGGCTTGGCGGCCTCGCCATCGATCTCGGCCGTGGCTTGGTCCCAATGCTGAATATCCGAGCCTTCGGGCCTGCCTGCCTGTTCCCAGATCGCGTGTGCCCGCTGGCGGATGCGTTCCTGCCTGTCGTCCGTCACTGTCGCCTCCGTGGTTGTCCAAATTCCGGGAAAACATTAGCCGAAATTTCGGCGGACGTCTTGGGTGGCGAGTGGGCAACCGGGACTTGCGGCGGGTTTATTGCGCCAACACCGCCACGCCCAGCAGCGCCGCCTTCTTGGTGATCAGGCCGGCGAGATCGGCATCCGATCGCTCGGTGCCGGTGCGCCGGCGCAATTCGTCGATCGCATCCTTCATCGAGATCAAGCCGGCGCCCCGCTCGGCCAACAGCTTGTCGCAACACGCCGCCACATTGGCGGAGTTGGGGGTCTCGACATGCGGTAACATGGAAGTCGTCCTTTCCCACCCCTGAACCCTTCGCCCGCCGCCTCCGCGGAGGCGGCGGTGTCGTCATGCGTCAGCCGGCGATCCGGCCGTCAATTGAGGACCTCGACGACCCTGCGCGTGCTGGGATCGACCAGCACGGTGCGGCCGTCGACGACCACGTAACGATATTGGACGTCGGGCACCTCGCGCAATTCGACCGTGTCCGGCAGAGTCGAGCCAACATTGAGCTCGAGGCCGAGAAGGTTGATCGAAGCAAGCGGGTGCTTGTGGACGTATTCGCGGACGACGGTGCGCTGCTCGGGCGTCACGATTATCTGGTCCGCGACCGCCGCGCCGATGCCGGCAATCATGGCCAGACCAGCGACAGCAGGAATGAGGGTAATTTTCATCTCTGCCTCCTGTTGGTTTGTTTGTGAGCGTCGCCCCGCCTCCGCGGCATGCGGAAGCATTGAAGAGTTCGAAATGGCGGGCTCTCCGAAGCAAAACGCTGCCGCAAGGCTGTTGTTCCGCCAGCGGGCACGAATTGATCCACGCCGGAACCCTGCTGCCCTGCCCCGCATTGAAGGCGAATAGTCAATCCAAGCGGAGGCGCCAATGATTGAAGACATGCCATTCGACCCGCCGATCGCCATCGCCGTTGGTGCCGGCTTCAGGCGCGACATCGCTTCGTTGGCGCAGATGCAGAACTTCCTCAAGGAATGGCCGCTGGCCGCGGGCGACACGCTCCACGCCAAGGCGCTCAGCGCCTGCGAGGCGGCACGAGCCGGAGATGCGACCCCGGCGCAGACACGGCGCGCCTTCATGGCTTTCGCCAAGGCTGCCGGCATCGGCTGGACGGGCATCGACCCGGTGACGACGCTGCGCCGGGCCAAGGTCAGGACGATGCGCGCGGCGCGCGCCGGCCGCGAGCGTCACCCGCGCTGACAAGGGCTCCACCCTATTGCTTCGGCTGCTGCGGCGGCAACTCGCCGGGCCTGATTATCGGCGTGTTGCCTTGCTCGGGCGCCGGCTGGGCCATGCCCTGGTCGCCGCTCGGCGGCGGCTGCAGCACGCCGCCGCAAGGCTTGAGCTTGCCGGTCAGGCCACCGCCGGTGTCGGCGGCCGGCTTCTGGTCGGTAGTGCCCGGTATTTGCGGCTCGGCCTGGCAGGGGCCGGCGGGCACCTGCGTCTGGTCGTTGTCGTCCTGCGCGGCCGCCGGACCGGCCAGCGCCATGACCAGAAGCGCGCATGGCGCAAAGGCGAAAGGTCTCATGGTCTGGCTCCTTTCCTTGTCCGGGAAAGAACGCCGGCGCCGATTGGTTCCGTGGCGCGCTGCCGACGCCCCCTCCGGCGCGGCTTCGCGGGAACCGGCGGCCAGGGCCGCGAGTTCAAATCCTGGAGAGTTTCAATGGCGAGCCACAGGAGGCAGTCATGGGACCGCGCAAGAAACCGAGCGACGAGGTCGAGCCGTCAACGGCCGACGACAAGGCCCAGGTGCCAAACGACGAGGTAGAGGTGCCCTCGCCCAGCCAGCAGGATTGGGACGCGATCAAGGGCGCCAGGATCCTGCCGGACGGCGGCCTACCGCAAGAGGAAGTGCCGGGAACCACCGGCATCGAGAAGGAGGGCGCCCTGCCGGAAGAGGACGACGACAATCCCTACCAGGAGAGCGATGAGGCGTTGCCAGACGATGCCGAGGAAGCGGCCATCGCGCGCGATCCGGCAAGACGCGGTGGACCTTTCGACGAGGTATGAGGCCGCGCCTGACGGACGCGCGCCTCCACCCGCGCGGGCGGGGTGCGGATATGCTGGAATGATGGCTTGACGGCGCGCGGCCGGCGGCACTCAGTTCGGCGCGCTGTCGCCCACCGTCTCGGCGACGAAGGAGGCCGCGATCAGGTCGTCGGCGTCGATGCGTAGGGAGCCATCGGCGCCCCCCATGATGGCCACGACCTTCTGGAAGGTCTTCATCTCATGTTCGGTGATGCTGGCGATCCGCATCCTGGCCCTGAGGTCGGCGACACGCATCCCCAATGCCGGGGACGTTCCGATTTCGCGTTTCGACATGGTGAATATGCTCCCTACCCCGCCCGGTCCTTTTTTGCCGCCCGCCTGATTCGCCGCCGCCAGTCTGCCCATTAATGAGGCAGCACGAAGTCAGACGCGGCAACGCGTGGCGCGATGGAAGGTTCCTGCCTGGGATGGTCACGAAATAATACCGGGGCGGCTCGCCCTCCGCCCCGGCAAGTACCGGGCTGTCTTTGCGGTCACTGGATGATCTTCACGACCTTGCGGGTGCCCGGATCGACAAGCACGGTCTGGTTGTCGACGACAACGTAACGGTACTTCACGTTGGGAACTTCGCGCAGTTCGACCGTGTCGGGAAGTGCCGTGCCGACATTGAGTTCAACGCCGGGAAGCGTCACCGAGGCCAAAGGCTGCTTGTGCACATACTCGCGGATGATGGTCTCCTGCTGGGGCTCGATGATGACGTCCTGGGCGGACGCGGCACCCATGCCGGCGAGCAGCAGCAAGCCCGCGGCGGCCGTCTTAAAATGCAGTCTCATGATCTTCTCCTGTCTTGACCGGCGACCTCTTCCGCCACGCGAATGATGCCGTTCGCAGCCGGGCCGCCTCGGTCGTTAACGTCACCGCATAGGGCTTGTTCCGGCAATTTTTCGACTTTGAACCGAGGCGATTTGCTTCGGAACAAAGGCTGCGAGTCGAGGTTAACCGAACGAAGGGACAACACTTCGAGGAGAGTTTCCATGAGACATATTCTGATCACCAGCATGCTCGCGCTCGGTGTCGGCTGCGGCGCCGCGATGGCCCAGGCACAGGCGCCGGCCGAGGTCCAGCCTGGCGGTGACGCCAGCTGCGCGGCCGGCGCTGCCGACTGCCAGAAGGGCGGCAAGGCGGGTGAGCAGGCCCAGGGCAAGGCCAAGGGGAAGACCGATGATCAGGCGCAGGGCAAGGCCGGCGCCACCACCGAGGAGCAGGCCCAGGGCAAGCCGAAGGTGAAGACCGACGAGCAGGCGCAGGGCAAGGCCGGCGCCACCACCGAGGAGCAGGCCCAGGGCAAGCCGAAGCTGAAGACCGACGAGCAGGCGCAGGGCAAGGCCGGCAC
>NZ_RZOJ01000101.1:0-16523 GCF_003998845.1 Mesorhizobium sp. M4A.F.Ca.ET.022.05.2.1
CGCATGTTAATCGTCGAGCGAAACCTCGAGTTCCTGCATCAGCGTATCGTCTATGGAAACTGGCTTGGCTGGCGGCGGGGCATGCCGGGCGCCATTGGTGTTGGCCGAACCATAGGCAGGCAGCGGCGTGATGTTGCTCGCCTGATGGCTCGCGACGGCGGGCCTCGGCGCCGGTGCCGGCGCGGCTGGGCGCGGGCGGGCAGGGAGCGGCGTGGCGCTTGCCGGCTGCTGCTGGGGTGGCGCCTGCCTTGCAGGCGCGGGTGCCGGCTGGGTGGGGCGCGGCCGCGGCGCCTGGGCCTGCTGCTGGCCGCTGTCTCCGGTCAATGCCGGGCGGCGCGGTGCTGCAAGCCTGATGTCGCGCTCGACGACGACGTCGGTCGGGCCGCCGATCAGGATGAGGTGTTCAATGTCGTCGCGGCGCACCAGCACCAACCGGCGGTGACTGTCGACCGCCGTGGCGTCCATGACGGCCAGCCTGGTCTTGCGGTTGCGGCCGCCGGCGACGAATGTCCCGAACGTCAGGCTGCGCACCAGCTTGATGATGAGGAGAACGACCACCAGCAGAACGAGCGCGGCAAACGTCCACAGGATTGCGGCGACATAACCAGGACCCGCCACGCTATCCAGCCACTGCAGCATCGGTGCACCGCCCTTTTTTGAGGTGACGCGACACTAAACCGTGCGGACCAGCCGCCGCAAGTTGGCATCACGCTTCGTGAACAGTTTGAAACACGAATCCATTGCCCGGCGCCATTTTTATCTGACATTTGCCGCCGGGGCCTTTTCCGCTACAGGAGAATGTGATTCAACCGGCCGTCCGCGGGGTGTCGGGCACCGGAATCACGAGCAGGGGGCACATGGCCAAGGAAACGCGCGGCGATTTCTATCCGGTACCGATCGTCGACCAGAACACGCGTCCGGGTGCCGTGACCCGGCTCATCATCTTCATCGTTGTCCTGACCGGTGCGGCGATCGTTTTCGGGCTTTTCCGCGAGCGCCTCGGCGATCCCTTCCTGCTCGGCATGCTCGGCGTGCTGGCGATGATCGGCGTCGGCTTCCTGTTTGCTACCGCTATCGGCTTCGTTCAGGTCGCGCCGCGCTCGACCAGCGACGAACTGTCCAAAGCCTTTGTCGATTCGATGTCGCAAGGCCTGCTGGTCACGGATACCAAGGCCCGTATCATCTACGCCAACCGTGCCTATGCCGATATGACGGGCGCTTCGTCGGCGGCCGACCTCAAGACGGTCGAAGGGCTGCTGTCGGACGTTCCAGAGGCCTCCATGACCATCTACCGGCTGGCATCGGGCCTGCGCGACGGCCAGGCGGGCGATGGCGAGTTCAGGCTTGCGCAATCCATCCGCCCCGGCGCGGAGCCCGGTGCGCACTGGTACCGCACCCGCGCACGCGCTTTCAATGTGCCGGGCCAGCGGCTGCCGATGCTTGCCTGGCAGCTTGCCGATATCTCGCAAGAGCGGGCCGAGCAGGAGCGTTTCTTCCTCGACCTGCAAAAGGCGATCGACCATCTCGACCATGCGCCGGCCGGTTTCTTTTCGGCCGACCAGGAAGGCCGCGTCACCTACATCAACGCCACGCTCGCCGAATGGCTGGGCATCGATCTGGCGAGCTTCACGCCGGGCGCCGTCACGCTGCCCGAGATCGTCGCCGGCGACGGCATGGCGCTGGTCCGCTCGGTCAAGGCCGATCCCGGCACCACGCGCAACGCCGTCATCGATCTCGACCTGACGACGATGACTGGCGAGGCGCTGCCGGTGCGCTTCATGCACCGCGTCTCGGCGAGCCGCGAGGGCGTCGGCGGTCCGACCCGCACAATTGTGCTCAACCGCACCCAGGGCGAGGATGCCTCCGCCGATCTTCGCGCCTCGGAAGTCCGTTTCACCCGCTTCTTCAACTCGACGCCGATGGCTATCGCCGGCGTCGACGCCAATGGGCGCATCCTGCGCACCAACGCGCCGTTCCTCTCGCTGTTTTCCTCGGTCGTCGATCGCGACGCGGTCGACCGCCGCGTCCGGCTCGACACGGTCATCCACGAGCGCGACCGGCCGGCTTTCGCCGAGGCTTTCGAGAAGGCCAGGCAACGGCAGGCCGAAATCGAGCCGATCGACACTTTGTTGCCCGGCAACGAGGATCGGCACATCCGCTTCTACGTCAACGCGGTTGCCGAGGGCACCGGCGGCGAAGGTGCCGAGGAATCAGCCATCGTCTATGCTGTCGACACCACCGAGCAGAAGGCGCTCGAAGGCCAGATGGCGCAGAGCCAGAAGATGCAGGCGGTCGGCCAGCTCGCCGGCGGCATCGCACACGACTTCAACAATGTGCTGACCGCCATCATCATGGCGTCGGACCTGCTCTTGACCAACCACCGCCCGTCGGATCCGTCCTTCCCCGACATCATGAACATCAAGCAGAATGCCAACCGCGCGGCTTCGCTGGTCAGGCAGCTTCTCGCCTTCTCGCGCAAGCAGACCCTGCGCCCGGAAGTGCTGAACCTGACCGATGTTCTGGCCGACCTCAGGATGCTGCTCGCCCGTCTGGTCGGCAACGACATCAAGCTGAAGATCGACCACGGTCGCGATCTCTGGCCGGTCAAGGTCGATATCGGGCAGTTCGAGCAGGTGGTGGTGAACCTTGCCGTCAACGCGCGCGACGCGATGCCGGCGGGCGGCGACCTTGCGGTGCGCACCCGCAACGTCACAGCCGAGGAATGCAAGAGCTTCTCATACCGCGAGCTCACCCCGGCCGACTACGTGGTGGTCGAGATCGAGGATACCGGCACCGGCATCGCGCCGGATGTGCTGAAGAAGATATTCGAACCCTTCTTCACCACCAAGGAAGTCGGCAAGGGCACCGGCCTCGGCCTGTCGATGGTCTATGGCATCATCAAGCAGACGGGCGGGTTCATCTTCTGTGATTCGGAAGTTGGCAAGGGCACGGTATTCCGCATCTTCCTGCCGCGCCTCATCGCGGAAGTGAAGCCGGCGAGCGAAGCGGGCGAGGCGCCGGCGGCGCCAGTGAAACCGGCGGAGACGGCCAAGGACCTGTCGGGTTCGGCGACTGTGCTGCTCGTCGAGGACGAAGACGCCGTTCGCATGGGCGGCATGCGGGCACTGACATCGCGCGGCTATACCGTCCACGAAGCGTCCTCCGGCGTCGAGGCACTGGAAGTGTTCGAGGCGCTCGGCGGCAAGATCGACATCGTCGTGTCCGACGTAGTGATGCCGGAAATGGACGGGCCGACGCTGCTAGGCGAGTTGCGCAAGCGGCAGCCCGACATCAAGTTCGTCTTCGTCTCAGGCTACGCCGAGGACGCCTTTGCCAGGAACCTGCCCGCCGACGCGCATTTCGGCTTCCTGCCGAAGCCGTTTTCGCTCAAGCAGCTGGCAACCATCGTCAAGGACGTGTTGGAATCCTGATGCGTATCGGCCAAAAATGCGCCGCGGTTTTGCGAGAACGACGCGCACAAACAGCGGGCTGAATGTGATCGAGCGCACAGACGCCCCCGCCATGCCGTTTACAGTGGCGGCGCCGGGGAGCGATCCGTCCACTCATAACCAGTGAGGCCGGCCACTGGAGCGTCGCAATCGCGGCTTGCGCATCGACGCGAGATCGCCATGATTGCGGTGACAAACGCGGCGGGGAATTGGGGTAGATGCCGTGACGCCGCACAACGAAGCGGAGAAGGGTGATTTTGCCGAAACGGTGCTGCTGCCGGGCGACCCGGAGCGCGCCGAATGGATGGCTGCGACTTTTCTCGAGGCGCCGCGCTGCGTCAATCGCCGCAGGGGCGCGCTGGGCTTCACCGGCCGGTTCCGGGGCAAGCCGGTCAGCATCCAGTCTACCGGCATCGGCGTCTCGTCATTCCTGATCTACGCCCATGAACTTCTCGACTTCCACGGCGTCAAGACGCTGATCCGGACCGGCACCTGTGGCGGCCTGAGCGCCGAGGTGCCGCTGCGCGGCCTGGTGATATCGCGATCGGTCCGCGCCGAGAATGCCGATAGCGGCCAGGTCTTCGGGCTTTACGCCGCCGCCGGTCCCGATCCGGAACTGCTGGCCGGGGCATTGCGGCGGGCCGAGGCGCTCGGCATCGAGCACCGGGCGGGGCTGACGATCTGCAGCGATATTTTCTATCATCCGCAGGGCCGCGCCCGCTATGCCGAAGCCATCGCGATGGGAGCGCTCGCCGTCGATATGGAGACCAGCGCCCTGTACCGCATTTCGGCCCATTTCGGCGCGCGGGCGCTGTCGTTGCTGAACGTGGTCGATCATGTCGCCAACGGCGAGCAGACCGACTATTCCGAGCGCCAGGAGCTGTTCACCGACATGACGCGGCTGGCGCTCGAAGTCGCCGTCGACTAGAACGGTTCATCGTTTCATGGAAACGCTGAACCGCTCTATCTCTTTGTTTTGACGCGATTCCGGACGGAAAACCGCTACGCACTTTTCCTGGAATTGCTCTAGGCGGCTTCCCGCTTCAGCGCCGCCTGTTCGTTCGCGGTTGGCCGGTGGCCGCGCAGATAGAGCGCGCAGGTGGTGCGCAGCATCGAGGCGAAGTTCGGGATCTGGCCGTTGATCTGGATTGCCTCGTCATAGAGCGTCGAGATGAATTTGGGCGTCGTCAGGCCCTGGCTTTCGGCGATCTCATCGAGCAATGCCCAAAACGTAGCCTCAAGCTGGATGCTCGTGGAATGCCCGTCGATGCGAATCGACCGGTTGATCTGTCGGTAGCCCTCCGGGTCCTGCCCGGCGAAAACCCTGCACATCGTTTTCTCCCATTCTTGTTGGTTTTGGGCGCGAGTCGATGCAAGTCGCGCCGTTGAGTCTTGCCTGTCGCGGCCGGTCATTCTCAACCGGAAGGCCAAAAACAGCAATCGGACTTTCGTCGCTGGAACCGGCCGCTTCACGCCTTCTATCCGTTTTCCGGATCCCGCGCGTGGTAATCGGCTGCCACCACCTTTGCCGCAAGGCGCCCATAATCACCCTCGTGCGCATCTTTCGCGCGGCTGAAGAGGGTTGAAATTTGGCGAAAGCGATCCACTCAATGATCCGGGTTCTGAATGAGGCCCGGTCTGTCGACTTCTATCGGAATGCTTTCGGACTCGATATCGCCGATCGGCTGGATTTCGAGACCTTCACCCTGGTCTATCTCAGCAATCCCGAGACATCGTTCGAGCTTGAGCTCACCGTCAACAAGGGTCGCGAGCAGCCTTACGAACTCGGCGACGGCTACGGTCATCTCGCGGTTTCGGTCGCCGACCTCGACAGCGAGCACGACCGCCTCGGCGCGCTCGGCCTCAACCCGAAGAAGATCGTCGAGTTCGACCGCGACGGGGCGCGGATCGCCCGCTTTTTCTTCATCGAGGATCCCGACGGCTACAAGATCGAGGTCCTGCAGCGAGGAGGACGGTTTCAGTAAGCGACCACCAGCCGCGCGGCCAGCGCGGCGCCAGCAAAGGCACCCCTTCGAGGTGCGGACAGCAAGCAGGGAGGAACAAATGGTCACCATCTATGAAAGGAAGCCCGGCCTGTCGCGGCGCGAGCTTCTGAAGCACGGCGGCGCGGGAGCGTTGCTCGTCATTTCCGGCAGCGCCGTCATCAGCCCGCAACACGCCTGGGGTCTCGAAACGGCGGCGCTGAAGCCAGAGACCATGGCGACCTTGATCCAGGTGGCGCGCGACATCTACCCGCACGACCAGGTACCGGACAAACATTACGCAATCGCGGTCAAGGCCCATGACGAGCTGGCCGCCAAGGACCCCGCCCATAAGGAGCTGATCGAGAAGGGCATCGCCGAACTCGACAAGAAGGCCGGCAGCGGCGGCTATCGCGGGCTCGGCTGGGAGGAGCAGCGCGTCGCGCTGCTCAAGGACATCGAGAGCTCGCCGTTCTTCCAGACGGTACGCAGCGGCCTGGTCGTCAGCCTCTACAACCAGAAGGATGTCTGGCCGATCTTCGGCTACGAGGGCGAGTCCTTTTCCAAGGGCGGCTACATCGAGCGCGGCTTCAACGACATCGAGTGGCTCTGAACCGCTCTTTCCTTGAACCGCTTTTGACCGAATTCATGGGAGGAAACCATGGCAGCACCATTTGATCTCAAGAATGACAGCGTGGTCGTCATCATCGGCTCGGGCGCCGGCGGCGGCACACTCGGCAACGAACTTGCCCAGAAAGGCATCGACGTCGTCATCCTCGAGGCGGGCGCCCGCCACGAATACGATGATTTCATCAACGACGAGTGGGATTCCTTTACCCAGCTTGCCTGGAAGGACAAGCGCACCACATCCGGCGACTGGCGGGTGGCGAAGGATTTTCCAAACCTGCCGGCCTGGATCGTCAAGTCGGTCGGTGGCTCGACCACGCATTGGGCGGGCGCCTCGCTGCGCTTCCAGGAGCATGAGTTCAAGGCACACTCGACCTACGGCAAGGTGGAAGGCGCCAGCTTGCTCGACTGGCCGATCACGCTGGCCGAGATGGAACCCTACTACACCAAGGCCGAAGCCAAGATGGGCGTCACCGGCACCAATGACTGGCCAAGACTGCCGGGCAACAACAACTTCAAGGTGCTGAAGGCCGGCGCCGACAAGCTCGGCTACAAGGAATGCCACACCGGCAACATGGCCATCAACTCGGTCCAGCGCGACGACCGCAACTCCTGCCAGCAGACAGGCTTCTGCTTCCAGGGCTGCGAGTGGGGCGCCAAATGGTCGACGCTTTACACCGAGATCCCCAAGGGTGAGGCGACTGGCCATCTCGAGGTGCGGCCGAATTCGATGGCGATCAAGATCAACCACGACGCCAGCGGAAAGGTGACCGGCGTCGTCTATGCCGACAAGGACGGCAAGCTGCAGGAGCAGAAGGCGCGCATCGTCGCCGTCGCCGGCAACTCGATCGAGAGCCCGCGGCTGCTGCTCAACTCGCAATCGGCCAAGTTCCCGCACGGGCTCGCCAATTCCTCGGGGCAGGTGGGCAGGAACTATATGCGCCACACAACCGGCTCGGTCTACGCCATCTTCGACAAGCCGGTGCACATGTATCGCGGCACCACCATGGCCGGCATCATCCGCGACGAGGCGCGCCACGACCCTTCGCGCGGTTTCGTCGGTGGCTATGAGATGGAGACGCTGTCGCTCGGCCTGCCATTCATGGCGGCCTTCCTCAACCCGGGCGGCTGGGGCCGCTCCTTCACCACGGCGCTCGACCACTACGACCACATGGCGGGCCTGTGGATCGTCGGCGAGGACATGCCGCGGCCGGAAAACCGCATCACGCTGCACAAGGACGAAAAGGACGAGCACGGCATGCCGATCGCCGACGTCCATTTCGACGATCACGCCAACGACACGGCGATGCGCGATCATGCCTACAAGCAGGGTCAGGCGCTGTACGCGGCGGTTGGCGCGACGCGGACCTTCCCGACGCCGCCCTATCCCTCGACCCACAATCTCGGCACCAACCGGATGAGCGAGAAGGCGGTCGACGGCGTCGTCAACAAGCATGGCCAGGCGCACGACATCAAAAACCTGTTCGTGTCCGACGGCAGCCAGTTCACCACCGGCGGCGCCGAGAACCCGACGCTGACCATCGTCTCGCTCGCCATCCGTCAGGCCGATTACATTGCCGGACAGATGTCGGCGAAGAGCATCTGAACACGCCCTCCCGGCAGCCTGCGCGGAGCTTTCCCGGCTCCGCGCTTTTTTGCGAAAGGGTAGATTATCCCCTGGTGCAGGTTGAGGCGGTGAAAGCTCCGTCGGGCTGCTTCATGATGATATCGAAGGACGGGCTGTCAGGCCCGTCCAGCGTCGCCTGAGTCATGGAGACGGAGTTGCCGCCGCTGGTGTAACCGCCCAGTGGACCCAGCCAGTTGATCTCGCCATTGGCATTCATCTGATAGTTGTAGCCTTGGGGCGCGGTGCCGAAAGTGACCGGGCCGCTATAGACATTGCCCTTGATGGTAATGTCGCCGAGGTTGAGGAAGGCGCCGAGCAGGTAGACCTCGCAATGGTAGATCCCGTCGGGCATCTTGCCGTCGGTGAAGTCGGCGCGGGCGGCTCCGGTTGCGGCAAGCAATAGCAAGATGCTGAAAATGCTGGAGATACGGGAGGTCATGGCATCGCTCGGTTCGAAGCTGACCTTGCCCTATTTCCCCGCTGCACCGCAACCTGCCGCGTGCCGCAATTCGACGCGCCAGGCTCAAAAATTGGGCATGGATCCCATTTGGGCAAAATATAGGCAGCATTGCGCGATTTTGCCTCATTTGAACGATCCGGACTTCGTTACATGTTGGGCAGCTAATATCGTAACTCGCTGATAAGGCTTGGATATCCGGCTGTCTTGCCCGCTTTTCCTGGATTGGCATGGTGGTTGCATAGCTCTGTTGCGACGCAAAACAACCAGAATGGGAGTGTGCAATATGAGGGGTAACTTCTCGACAATAACAAAAATGTTTTCGGCTGGCGTGCTCGCCGCCGGTCTGCTGACGGCGCCTGCAAAGGCGGCCGACGACACGATCAAGGTCGGCATTCTCCATTCGCTGTCGGGGACCATGGCGATTTCGGAGACGACGCTGAAGGACGTCATGCTGATGCTGATTGAGGAGCAGAACGCCAAGGGCGGCCTGCTCGGCAAGAAGCTCGAGGCCGTCGTCGTCGATCCGGCGTCCAACTGGCCGCTGTTCGCCGAAAAGGCGCGCGAGCTGATCTCCAAGGACAAGGTCGCGGCCGTGTTCGGCTGCTGGACCTCGGTGTCGCGCAAGTCGGTGCTGCCGGTGTTCTCGGAACTCGACAACATCCTGTTCTATCCGGTCCAGTATGAGGGCGAGGAGAGCGAGCGCAACGTCTTCTACACCGGTGCCGCTCCAAACCAACAGGCCATCCCGGCCGTCGACTACCTGATGAGCGAGGACGGCGGCTCGGTGAAGCGCTGGGTGCTTGAAGGCACCGACTACGTCTATCCGCGCACCACCAACAAAATCCTCGAAGCTTATCTGAAGGCGAAGGGCGTGCCGGCCGAGGACATCATGGTCAACTACACGCCGTTCGGCTTCTCCGACTGGCAGACCGAGGTCTCGGCGATCAAGAAGTTCGGCTCGGCCGGCAAGAAGACGGCCGTCGTCTCGACCGTCAACGGCGACGCCAACGTGCCCTTTTACAAGGAGCTCGGCAACCAGGGCATCAAGGCCGAGGACATCCCGGTCATGGCCTTCTCGGTCGGCGAGGAAGAGCTGGCCGGCCTCGACACCGGTCCGCTGGTCGGCCATCTCGCCGCCTGGAACTATTTCGAGAGCGTCGACACGCCCGAGAACAAGAAGTTCATCGACGACTGGCACAAGTTCATCAAGAACGACAAGCGCACCACCAACGACCCGATGGAAGCCCACTATATCGGCTTCAATATGTGGGTGAAGGCGGTCGAGAAGGCCGGCACCACCGATCCGGACAAGGTCATCGACGCTATGGTCGGCGTCTCGGTGCCGAACCTGACCGGCGGCTATTCGACCATGATGCCGAACCATCACATCACCAAGCCGGTGCTGATCGGCGAGATCCAGGCCGACGGCCAGTTCGAGACCGTCTCGCAGACGCCGGGCCTGGTGATGGGCGACGAATGGTCCGACTTCCTGCCTGACTCTAAGGACCTGATCTCGGATTGGCGCGCGCCTCTGTCCTGCGGCAACTTCAACGTTGCCACCGGCAAGTGCGGCGGCAAGGGAACCAACTGATCCTCCCGGGTCTGATCGGTCGTGGTTCTCTCCACGGCCAGGACCGCGAAGCGTCCGGGCGAACTCCTCCTCCAGTCCGCCCGGACGCGCAATTCCAGCCCCAGACGAGTATCTGAACGGATGATCCTGTTGCGCGCTCTCGGCCTCACGCTGTTGTTTCTGATGGCAAGTTTGTTGCCGTCGAACGCCGAAGCCGACCTGCGCGCCATCATCGCCAAATTCGCCACCGGCACCAGCTTCTCGGCCACCGAGGCCGTGGTGCGCGAGCTTGCCGCCACCGGCGACCCTGCGGTCGAGCTGCCGCTTTCGGCGCTCGCCGACGGCAATCTCTACATCCGCAAGGCCGACTCCCAGGTCTTCGTCGGCAAGGACGCCGGCGACGGCATCGACCTGCTCGATCCTCTGAGCGGCGAGAAATCAGCCACTGCCGCCAAGGCCGATCTCACCAAGATCAAGGTCAACAACGGCTTGCGCCGCGTCATCCGCGACGCGCTCGGCACGCTGACGCTGCGCGCCAAGGACCCGGCCGTGCGGATTGCAGCCGCCGCGACCATGTTCAAGACGCCGGACGCGGCGAACATCGAACCGCTCGATGCCGCCATCACCGCCGAGACGGAGCCGGCCGTCATCGCGCTGTTCGATCAGGCCCGCGCGGCATCGGTTCTGGTTTCGGACAAACCCGAGGCCGACAAGCTTACCGCGATCTCGGTGATTGCCGCGCGCGGCGACCGCGACGCGCTATCACTGCTCACCTCTGTCGAGGCGAGTTCCGAAGGCGCGGTCAAGGACGCGGCCTCATCCGCGATCGGCGCCATCAATTCAACGCTGGCGCTGTGGGATGCAGGCCAGAACATCTGGTACGGCATTTCTCTGGGTTCGGTGCTGCTGCTCGCGGCCATCGGCCTTGCCATCACCTTCGGCGTCATGGGCGTCATCAACATGGCACATGGCGAGATGGTCATGCTCGGCGCCTACACCACCTTCGTCGTCCAGCAGGTGATCCGCACGTCCTTTCCGGAACTGTTCGACTGGTCGCTGGTCATCGCGCTGCCGCTCGCTTTCCTGGTCGCAGCGCTCGTCGGCCTCGCCATCGAGCGCGGCGTCATCCGCCTCCTCTATGGCCGGCCGCTGGAAACGCTTCTGGCCACCTGGGGCATCTCGCTGATTTTGCAGCAGGCCGTGCGCACCATCTTCGGGCCGACCAACCAGGAGGTCGGCAATCCATCCTGGATGTCGGGCTCGTTCGACGTCGGCCAACTGGCCATCACCTGGAACAGGCTGTGGATCCTGGTCTTCGCGCTCCTGGTGTTTGGCGTGCTGCTCTACGTCATGAAGCATACACCCTGGGGCCTGCGCATGCGCGCCGTCACCGCCAACCGCCGCATGGCCGCTTCCATGGGCATCAGGACGCCCTGGGTCGACGCGCTGACCTTCGCGCTCGGCTCCGGCATTGCCGGCATCGCCGGTGTCGCGCTCAGCCAGATCGACAACGTCTCGCCCAATCTCGGACGCGGCTACATCATCGACAGCTTCATGGTCGTCGTCTTCGGCGGTGTCGGCAATCTGTGGGGTACGCTGGTCGGCGGCTTCTCGCTCGGCATCGTCAACAAGTTCCTCGAACCCTATGCCGGCGCCGTGCTCGGCAAGATCGTAGTGCTGGTGCTGATCATCCTGTTCATCCAGAAGCGTCCGCGCGGCCTGTTCGCGCTGAAGGGCCGGGCGGTGGAAGCATGATCACGCAACGCTTCTTCGGCGCCGATCGCCGCATCGCCAGCACCGTTCTCATCCTGTTCGCGGCGGCGATCATCGTGCCGCTGCTCAATCTCGCGGTGTCGCCGTCGAGCGCGTTCTACATTCCGCCTTACATCGTAGCGCTGGTTGGCAAATATCTCTGCTATGCGCTGCTCGCGCTCGCGCTCGACCTCGTCTGGGGCTATTGCGGCATCCTCTCGCTCGGTCACGGCGCCTTCTTCGCGCTCGGCGGCTATGCGATGGGCATGTACCTGATGCGCCAGATCGGCTCGCGCGGCGTCTACGGCAATCCTATCCTGCCGGACTTCATGGTGTTCCTGAACTACAAGGAACTGCCGTGGTTCTGGTACGGTTTCGACCATTTCTGGTTCGCAGCAACGATGGTGCTGGCCGTGCCAGGCCTGCTCGCCTTCGTCTTCGGCTGGTTCGCCTTCCGCAGCCGCGTCACCGGCGTCTATCTGTCGATCATCACCCAGGCGATGACCTATGCGCTGCTGCTCGCCTTCTTCCGCAACGACATGGGTTTCGGCGGCAACAACGGCCTGACCGACTTCAAGGACATTCTCGGATTCAACGTGCAGGCCGACGCAACGCGCTCGGCGCTGTTCGCAGCCAGTGCCGTGACCCTGGCGCTTGCCGTTCTCCTGACCTCGGCGATCGTGCGCTCGAAGTACGGCAAGCTCCTGATGGCGGTGCGCGACGCCGAAAGCCGCACCCGCTTCCTTGGCTGGCGCGCCGAGAACGTCAAGCTGTTCGCCTTCACCGTTTCGGCGATCTTGGCCGGCATCGCCGGCGCGCTTTACGTGCCGCAAGTCGGCATCATCAATCCCGGCGAGTTCGAGCCGTCCAACTCGATCGAGGTGGTGATCTGGGCGGCCGTCGGGGGGCGTGGCACCATTGTCGGCCCGATCGTCGGCGCACTGCTCGTCAATGCTGGAAAATCCTGGTTCACCGGCGTGCTGCCGGAATTCTGGCTGTTCGCGCTGGGCGGCCTGTTCGTGGCCGTAACCTTGTTGCTGCCCAGGGGCATCGTCGGCATGTGGGACAGCTGGCGCAGCAAGGCCAGGGCGTTGCGCACAGCCTCGCTCGCGGCGGATTCCGGCAGCGATCCGCAAGAGCCGCAGCCGAAGATCGTGCGCTCGGCGGCGAGGACGCCCGGTGCCTGGTCCGCCGCCAACCCCGAACCGCAGCCGGCGGAGTAGAGCGATGTCGAAGTCGAACACAATCCTCTATCTCGATGGCGTCTCGGTCTCCTTCGACGGTTTCCGCGCCATCAGCAATCTGTCGCTGGTGCTCGACAAGGGCGAGATGCGGGCGATCATCGGCCCCAACGGCGCCGGCAAGACGACGATGATGGACATTGTCACCGGCAAGACGCGGCCGGACGAAGGCGAGGTCTTTTTCGACGGTCAGGTCGATCTCACCCGGCACGACGAGGCCGAGATCGCCATGATGGGCATCGGCCGGAAATTCCAGAAGCCGACCGTCTTCGAAAGCCACACGATCGAGGAGAATCTGATGCTGGCCCTCAAAGGGCCGCGCTCGATCTTCCCGGCGCTGTTCCATCGCCGCTCTGCAGCGGAAGCGCGGCGCATCGACGACATACTCGGCATCATCCGTCTCGGCGATAAGCGCGCGGCGCTGGCCGCCAGCCTCAGCCACGGCCAGAAGCAATGGCTGGAGATCGGCATGCTGCTCGCGCAGGACCCGAAGCTGCTGCTGGTCGACGAGCCGGTCGCCGGCATGACCGATGCCGAGACGGAGGAGACGGCGCGCCTGCTCAAGGATATCGCGCGAGATCATTCAGTCATCGTCGTCGAGCACGACATGCATTTCGTGCGCGAGCTCGGCGTCAAGGTCACCTGCCTGCACGAAGGCTCGGTGCTGTCAGAGGGCTCGCTCGATTTTGTCTCGGCCGACGAGCGTGTCGTCGAAGTCTATTTGGGGCGTTGAGCATGATCTGGCGGGTCTCGTTCCACCGTTTCGACCTTTCCTTCCTCAGGCGCTGGAGAAGGCGCTGACCATGCTCGAAGTTTCCAACGCCACGCTGCATTACGGTGCCGCCCAGGCGCTGCGCGGTGTTTCGCTGAAGGCCGGCGCCGGCAAGATCACCTGCGTGCTCGGCCGCAACGGCGTCGGCAAGACCAGTTTGATGAGATCGATCGTCGGCCACCACCGGCTGACGAGCGGAAGCGTTGCCTTCGAGGGGAAGGCGCTCGACCGGAGCGCGGCGTATGACCGCGCCCGGTCGGGCATCGCATTCGTGCCGCAGGGCAGGGAGGTCTTCCCGCTGCTGACGGTACGCGAGAATCTGGAGACCGGCTTCGCGCCGCTGAAACGGGCCGACCGCAACATCCCGGCGCATGTCTTCGAGCTGTTCCCGGTGCTGAAGCAGATGCTCGGCCGTCGCGGCGGCGATCTCTCCGGCGGCCAGCAGCAGCAGCTCGCCATCGGCCGGGCGCTGGTGACGCGGCCGAAGCTGCTCGTGCTCGACGAGCCGACCGAAGGCATCCAGCCCTCGATCATCAAGGACATCGGCCGCGCCATCCGCTACCTGCGCGACCAGGCCGGCATTGCCGTGCTTCTCGTTGAGCAGTATCTCGACTTCTGCCGCGAGCTTGCCGACGAGGTCAACATCATGGACCGCGGGCAGATCGTCCACACCGGCCCCGCTGAAGACCTCGATCGCGCGGATGTCCGGAAGTTCCTGACGGTGTAGCTCGCCTTCGTCATTCTTGGGCGTAGCAAGGAGCGAAGCGACGCGGCGCAGATCCAAGGATCCATGCCGTGACATCGGCGGAAGATTGCGGCGGTCCAGAATAAAAACCGTTCAACCTCGCTCCTGCCATCCTAGAATCTGCACCATTAGTAGCGCTTCCAAGTAACGGCACGGATCCTTGGGTCTTCGCTCCGCTTCGCGCTGGCTGCGGCCAAGGATGACGAAGTCATTGACGGCTCTGGCGTGTTTAATACCGCATGCTAGTCTTTTCTTGGCCTTGGTGAGTCGGCCGCTTTCCGTACCAGTCGCGAATGAGGGGGAAGGTGCTGGCCGGCCGGCAAGTTCCACGCAAGCAAGCAAGCCTAGCTTTCCCCGCAGTGATTGTCGGTCAATGCGTCCAAACAATCTTGCCAGGGGGAAGGCGATGGAGCGTTTTGTCGAAGACTACCAGAAGCGACGCCTCACCGAGCGCGTCGACATCATCACCGCCATCAACATCCTGCGGTCGCAGGGTTACGATCGGGACGAATTGATCGGCGAAATGACCAAGGTTTTCTATGTCGACCTCGATGCCTACAACGAGGTGATGGCGCACTGAAGCGAAGGCAGGCCGGGCGCTAGCTCGCGCGCCGCAGCGTCGCGGCAAGCACGCGGTTGCGGCCGCCGCGCTTGGCGGCATAGAGCGCCTTGTCGGCAGCGCTGAGCACCTTGTCGAAGCTGATGCCGTCCTGGCTGCCGAAGGCGTAGCCGGCGCTGACCGTGCAGGACAGCGGGCGCGTCTCGGTTTCGATGTGGCGCGCGGCGAAAGATGCACGGATGCGCTCGGCGGCGAACTCGACCTTCTCGGGCAAGGTGCGCTTGAGCACCAGCGCGAATTCCTCGCCGCCCAGGCGCGCGGCGGCGTCGGTCGGCTGAAGAATGGCCGCGAGTTCCTCGGCGAACACTTTCAGCACCGCGTCGCCGGCGGCATGGCCGAACTCGTCGTTGATCGCTTTGAAGCCGTCGAGGTCGAACACCACCACCGCCATGAAAGCGCCGACCGGCGCCTCGCCATGCAGGTCGAACAGCGCGCGCCGGTTGAGCAGGCCGGTCAGCGGATCGGTGAGCGCATTGCGCCGGTGATGCTGCGCCAGCCGCCCCTGGTTCAGCGCCAGCGACAGCCCGCCGATGCCGGTCATCGAGGCGATGACGATGATGAGGCTGAGATCCTCGGCCCAGTTGCTCGGCGCGTGGCCGAGCACCAGCCTGCCATCCCAGGCCAGCACCGCCGCGCACAGCACGAACGAAGCCGCGGTCAGCGAATAGAGCAGGGCGACACCCTGCAGTGGCGCAGGCGCTTCCTCCCGCCCGCGCCAGTATTCATGCGCCGTCGCGAACAGCAGCAGGCCGGCAAGGAAATTCTCCAGCATGAAGCCAAGCCCGTCATAGCCGAGCGCCATGGGCGGCAGCGCCAAAGCGAGCGAAATGCCGGCGCCCACCAGGACGCGCGGCAATGGCGAGCGCCCTGTCCTGAACTGGTGGGCGGCACCCAGCATCACCGAAAAGCCGAGCAGCAGAAGTGCCAGCGTGAGAACGCCGAGGACAGGCCCAGGGGCTTCGATATAGGCGTCATAGACAAACACCTCGCCGACGATCACCAGCACGCTGATGGCCCAGGTCAGAAGGAACCTGTCAGAGCGGGCGGTCAGCCATGTGCCGAACAACGTCATGCTGAGGCAGGCGGCGGAAAAGCCGACCGCCAGCAGCATTGAATTGTAGTCGAGCAGCATGCCCTGTCCTTGCCGGCGGCGGCGCCAGAGTCTGCTCTGGCGTCGGCTATTAGTGCCGCAAGGAAGTGTCGATACCGTTACGATATCCGCGAAGATACCGAGATTTTGCCGCGTCAGCCCGTCACGCGCTTCATCAGCGCCATGGCGCCGAACGGTGCGCGCACCTTGCCCTCGGTGATGAAATAGGCGAACACGTCGCGCGGCTTGACCGGCGCGTCGATTTTGGCATCGACGCGCGGCAGGTCGGCCGGCTGCTTGCCTTCCGCCCAGGTTTTTACGCGCGCCGCCCACTCATCCAACGCCTTCGGCGTGTAGCAGTCGGGATTGTCGTCGCTGCCGGTCTGCAGCCGCGCATAGACGAAATCGCCGGTGACGTCGGCAATCCGAGGATATTTGGCATGGTCGGCATAGACGATCGCCGCCTTGTACTTGCGGGCCAGCGCCGCGAATTCCGGCACGATGAAACTGTCGTGCCGGACTTCCAGCGCGTGGCGCAGCGCGACGCCGTCCTGCTTCTCGGGGAGCAGCTTCAAGAAGGCTTCGAAAT
>NZ_RZOJ01000102.1:0-16465 GCF_003998845.1 Mesorhizobium sp. M4A.F.Ca.ET.022.05.2.1
AGAATGGACATGGGTGAGAACGCCTCTGAATTCAGCGATTACAAGAAAGGATTGACGGCCCGGACCGAGCCGTAAACCTGGTTGTGATTGAGATCCTCGGTGTAGAAGATCGGCGCGCCAAGTCGCTCCGCGGCCGCGAGCAGTGCTGCGTCATAGTATTTGAGTTGATAGCGGCGCGCGAGACGAAGGCCCGCGATGACATAGGCCTGGTCGACCGGGACGAACGGAAGCGCGCCGAGAAAGACCAGCCACCGGTCGACCACAGCATCGGCAAAGGCCGACTTGCGTCTCGCGACATTCGCGAACTCGGCCAAGGTCTGGCCGGAGACACCGAACACGGTCCCGAGCACAAGCCTTTGCGCGATATCGTGGCGGCGAGGATCACTTGTCCTCTCCGAAGCCGCGTACAGGAGGACGTTCGAGTCGAGAAAGCATTCTATCCTCTCGTTCGGCATAGATCTCGTCCCGGTTCCATTTGTATTCGGGGCCTAGGTCGAGCGGCGATTCCTCCATCAGCCTGCGCATGCCTTCCCGCGCCCAGGCGATCCGGTCTTCCTGTTCGACCTCATGCGCGAGCAGCGAGCGGATCAGGGCGTTGAGTGTTGTCTTGCGATGCTCCGCGAGGCCTCGCGCCTTTTCGAGCAGAGCTTCGTCCATGGCCAGGGTGACGTTCTTCATCGTCCATCTCCACATAAATACACAGGAATAACATGTGTGATTATGTGTAACTCTTCAATGCCGGCGATCACCATCGGTTCAGCCTTCCTTCATCTCGGAAGGCGCGACGCGCCGGTAGAGCCCGCTCACCATGTCTTGCCAGGCATCGCTGCCGGAAGGTTTGAACTGCAGCCGCATGCGGTAGGTGTCGGCGCCTTCAAAAACGTAAGTCACCCGCGCGGCGCCGCGCGGCGACGACCGCTCCAGAACCAGCTCGCTGTCGTTCCACGTGCCTGTGGCCGGGGACGCCGGCACAAAGCCCATCGAATCGAACTGGTGCATGGTGACGAGGCTGTTCTGCTGGTCGAAGCCGAACACATTGTGCGAGCCGAACGAGATCGTCCCGTCGCGGCGCTGGCGATAGCGCTGCACCACGAACAGGCCGCCGAACTGCGCCTCGGCCATCACTTCCGAAGTCGCCGTGCCGGCATCGGTCCATTGCGTGCCCGCCACCTCTTCCTCGCCGCGCCACGCGCCGACCAGCGCCTGCAGGCGCTGGTGATCGGCCGAAAGCGAGGAGAAGGGCGACGCGTTCATGGCTCAGAGCCGCTTCAGATCGGTGACGGTGAGGTCGCTCTTGGCATTGCCGGTGTTGAGCGTCGTCGCCGGCTCGAACATCAGCACCACAGGCTCGGAGGTCAGCGAACGCGGCCGGTGCTCGACGCCGCGCGGCACGACGATGAAGTCACCCTCGCCGAGCTCGACAGGCCCGTCGCGGAAATCGATGGCGATCCTGCCGCGCAGCACGAGGAAGGCTTCGTCCTCATGATCATGCGCATGCCAATCGAATATATCGCCGAACTTGGCGACCTTGGCCTGGCTGTCGTTGACGTCGCCGGCGATATGCGGATCGAAGACCTTGGCGATCTTTTGATCCGCCGCCTCGACCAGGTTTATCTTGCGCGGAGGCATGGGCTCGTTCCTGCGTTCGCAATGGCGGGGGCTTCAACGCGGCTCATTGTTGGCCAACCGCATCGTGGTGAGAATTCCGGCTGAATCGAAAAGCGCCGCTGTAGTTCTCGCCAACAGGAGGATCACCGATCGTCCATACAAGCCGGCATTTTCCGTCGTATCCGGTCGAAGCCAGGCAGTCCTTGGCGGCAAAATACCGAAGGTAGATCTTGTCTCCTGCGTCAGGGAAAATCTCTTCTTTCGGCAGCTCCACCAATCCCTGCGATTCCACGTAGTCGAAAAACGTCGACACGTGTGTGGTGCTACCAAAAACCTCGCAAACACCGACAAGCCTGTTTGCGTCAGGTCTCTCGGAACTCAACTTGACGAAGGGCGCCGAAAGACCTTTTGACGTATCTCGATTAAGGATTTTCACGCCGAAATTATCCGAACTGATCGAGAACCCGTTTTCCAACGCCAACTGTCCGCTTTTCGCCAGATCACCATCGGGAGCGATGCAAATTTGCTGATAGAGCACGACGGCATCCGAAATCTCTTCTGCATGCGACGGAACGGCCAGAAAGCCGAATCCGATTGCACACAGAAGGCGGCTCGGTTGCATCCGCTCAGCCCTTCACCGCCTTGACGATCTTCTTGGCCGCATCGTCGAGATCGTCGGCCGAGACGACGTTCAGGCCGCTTTCATTGATGATCTTCTTGCCCAGTTCGGCATTGGTGCCTTCCAGCCGCACCACCAGCGGCACCTTCAGCCCGACTTCCTTGACCGCGGCGATCACGCCTTCGGCGATGACGTCGCATTTCATGATGCCGCCGAAGATATTGATCAAAATGCCTTCGACCGCCGGATCCTTGGTGATGATCTTGAACGCCGCCGTCACCTTCTCCTTGGACGCGCCGCCGCCGACGTCGAGGAAGTTGGCGGGCTCCGCGCCGTAGAGCTTGATGATGTCCATCGTCGCCATGGCGAGGCCGGCGCCGTTGACCATGCAGCCGATATTGCCGTCGAGCGCGACATAGGCGAGGTCGTATTTCGACGCCTCGATCTCCTTCTCGTCCTCTTCGGTGGTGTCGCGCAATTCCATCACGTCGGGATGGCGGAACAGCGCGTTGTTGTCGAACGACACTTTCGCGTCGAGCACGCGCAGCCGGCCGTTCTTCATGACGATCAGCGGGTTGACCTCGAGCAGGCTCATGTCCTTCTCGACGAATGCCTTGTAGAGGATCGGGAACAGCGTGCCGCCGTCCTTGGCCGCGTCGCCGTCGAGCTTCAGCGCGCCGTTGAGCGTCTTGAGATCATCCGCCGTCACGCCCTTTTCCGGGTCGATGGCGACGGTGATGATCTTCTCCGGCGTGTCGTGCGCCACGGCCTCGATGTCCATGCCGCCCTCGGTCGAGACGACGAAGGCGATACGGCCGACCGAACGGTCGACCAGGATCGACAGGTAGAGTTCGCGATCGATATCGGCGCCGTCCTCGACATAGAGGCGGTTGACCTGCTTGCCGGCCGGGCCGGTCTGCTTGGTGACCAGCGTGTGGCCGAGCATCTCGTTGGCGTTGGCGACCACCTCGGCCACCGACTTCGCCAGCCGCACGCCGCCCTTGGCGTCGGGGGAAAGCTCCTTGAACTTGCCCTTGCCGCGACCGCCGGCATGGATCTGGCTCTTCACCACATAGAGCGGGCCGGGCAGCGCCTTGGCGGCGGCCTCGGCATCGCCGGCCTTCAGCACCGGCACGCCCTCGGCGACCGGCGCGCCGAACGACTTCAGCAGTGCCTTGCCCTGATATTCATGAATGTTCATGGCTTATCTCCGGATCAACTGCTGGCGGATCACTTCGAGGCGAGGTGCGGCGCGATCTTCACGCAGGCCTCGGTCAGGCCCTGCACCGTCGCCACCGAACTGTCGAACATCTTCTGCTCGCTCTTGTTGAGGTCAATCTCGATGACACGCTCGACACCGCCGGCGCCGATCACCACGGGAACGCCGACATAGGTGTTCTTCACTCCGTACTGGCCCGACAGGTGGGCCGCGCAGGGCAGCACGCGCTTCTTGTCCTTGAGGAAGGATTCGGCCATCGCGATCGCCGAAGCCGCCGGCGCGTAGTAGGCCGAGCCGGTCTTCAGCAGGCCGACGATCTCGGCACCGCCGTCGCGGGTGCGCTGCACGATCTGGTCGAGCTTTTCCTTCGAGGTCCAGCCCATCTTGACGAGGTCGGGCAGCGGAATGCCGGAGACCGTCGAATAGCGGATCATCGGCACCATCGAATCGCCGTGGCCGCCGAGCACGAAAGCGGTGACGTCCTCGACCGAGACCTTGAACTCCTCGGCCAGGAAATAGCGGAAGCGCGCGCTGTCGAGCACGCCGGCCATGCCGACGACATGGGTCTTGGGCAGGCCCGAGAACTTCTGCAGCGCCCACACCATGGCGTCGAGCGGGTTGGTGATGCAGATGACGAAGGCCTTCGGCGCGTATTTCTTCAGCCCGGCGCCGACCTGTTCCATGACCTTGAGGTTGATGCCGAGCAGGTCGTCGCGGCTCATGCCCGGCTTGCGCGGCACGCCGGCGGTGACGATGCAGACATCGGCGCCTTCGATGCCGGCATAGTCGTTGACGCCGGTCAGCCTGGCGTCGAAGCCGTCGACCGGCGACGACTGTGCGATATCCAGCCCCTTGCCCTGCGGAATGCCCTCGGCGATATCGAACAGAACCACGTCGCCGAGGTCCTTGAGGCCGATCATATGGGCGAGCGTGCCGCCGATCATGCCCGAGCCGATAAGCGCTATCTTGTTGCGTGCCATGTGAGGATTTTTTCCCTTTGTCTGTGACGGCGCCAATCTTTAGCGACTTGCTGACGGCGTCGAGGAAGGAGGCCGAATGCTGCGGGGAACCCGTGAGATTTCGCCGCACCCAATAGCTCCGGTGGATAGAAAATTCAAACGATTATTTTGGAGCGAGCATTTTCAATCGGTTAGATAATTTGGGTTTTACGTAAACGTCAAAATTCCTAAGCCGACTTGGGAGAATTTACACAATGAAGATGGAGATCAGAAGGCTGGCGGCGAGCGATGACGCCCTTGTGATGGCGGTGCCCAATGGGCGTCCGGGCGAGCCACATGGGCTGGCCGAGGTTACGCCCGCACCTGCTGCGCCTCCGGCGATGCCATCGCCCCGTCCTTCCGTCTTTCGGCCCAGTCCTCCAGCCACTCATGCCCCTGCATCTCGATCAGGCGCGAGGCCGTGCGCTCGAACTCGAACACCTCGTTGCCGCGTTTGGCCGTATAGAGCCCGGGCGGCGGGGCATCGGCGCTCACCACCAGCCGCGTGTGATGGTCGTAGAGGGTGTCGATCAACAGGATGAAGCGCTTGGCCTCGTTGCGCTTGCCCTCGCCGAGCACCGGCACATGGTCGATGAAGATGGTGGAGAAGCGGCCGGCAATGGCCAGGAAATCGCGCGCTCCGAGCGGCCTTTCGCAAAGATCGGCGAAGGAAAAGCGCGCCGCGTCGCCGGCCGCGCGCGGCACCACGACCTGCCGGCCCTTCACCGTCAGCGTCGTCTCCGCTACCGGCTTGCCATGCGTCATCGCCCGCCACGCCTCGTCGAGGGCGGCGTCGGCCGCCGCGTCCGCCGGCGCGACATAGACCGCCATGCGGCTGAGCTTCTCGAGGCGATAATCCTTGTCGTTGTCCAGCGTCATCACCTCGGCATTGCGCTCGAGCAGGCCGATGAAGGGCAGGAAGAGCTGCCGGTTCAGCCCGTCACGGTAGAGACCTTCGGGCGCGACATTGGAGGTGGCGACCAGCACGACGCCATTGGCAAACAGTGCCGAAAACAAACGCGACAGGATCATCGCATCGGCGATGTCGGTGACGGAGAACTCGTCGAAGCACAGCACCCAGGCCTGCTCGGCCAGCGCGCGCGCCACCGGCGGGATCGGGTCGTCCTCCTTGGCGTCGCCGTTCTTGCGCGCCTGCCGGTGCTTCTGGATGCGGTCCTGCACATCGGCCATGAAGTCGTTGAAATGCACGCGGCGCTTGCGCCTGACCGGCAACAGCTCGAAGAACATGTCCATCAGCATGGTCTTGCCGCGGCCGACGCCGCCATGGATATAGAGGCCCTTGACCGGTGCCGGCGGCTGCTTGCGGGCGAACAGCCAGCCCAGCGCGCTCGATTTCTGCGCCAGCCTTTTTGCCGAGATCTCGTCGGTCAGCCGATCGAGCGCGGCGGCGATGCGCTCCTGCGCCGGATCGCGCGCGATGGCGCCGGTCTCGACCAGATGGTCGTAGCGCTGCCTGACGGTCGCATGGGTTTGGAGGCCGTCACGCAGGTGCATCGGTCACGTCGTTCTTGAGCACATCCAGGAAAAGTAGCGGCTTTCCCCCCGTAATTGGAGCGGCTAGGCGACTCTTTCGAACGCTGAACCGCCCCAGGGCGGTATCGCCTTATCTTGTAAGCGAGATCGGCAGGCCGGTGGAAGTCTGGCCGTCGAATTTCTCGCCGCCCGAGGAATAAAGCCTGGCCAGCGTGCCGCCATTCTCGTCATAGAGGGTCAGCTGCTTGCCGGCGACATTCCAGGACTTGATGCCGTCGATCGGCGGCGGGCAATGCAACGGACCGGCGCGGTAGCCGGCGCCGAACTTGGTCTGCGGCGTTGCCACCTTGCAGCTCTGGCCGGAAACGCTGGCGTTCCACACACCGGCGACGCTGGCCGCGGTGAGGTCCGGCGCCCCTGCGGGTGCGCTTCCATCCGGCGGCAGCGAGGCGACCTGGCCGTTCGCCGGCGCGGTCGGGAACTGCGAGGCGTCGGCGGTGCCGGGAGCTGCCGGCGGCGGCAGCTGGTTTCCGGTCACCGTGCCGGCGGGCGCGGGCGTCAGCGGCGCCGGCTGCTGGTCATCCATCGACGAGAATCGCGACGTCGAGCAACCGCTTGCAATCAGTGCGGCCAGCGATACGGCCACCAGACCGGTCTTCGAAAAAGTCATTCCTACCTCCGTCGGACCCGGCTGGGGGGACGCCGTCCGCGCAATCTCTCCCTCCACCAAGATGGAGAAGGTGGCAGAATTTCAACCCGATATGGTTAAAATAGGGTTTTCGGGGCAATTGTTGCAATTTTGTCGCAACAGGCGTGTGACCCTCGAAGGTCCAATTATGGCGCGCCTCGATGAAGCCCGTTGTCGTCGGCAATATCCGGCGCGGCCCTATGCGGAAAGCCCCGCGCTCGGCACGAAGACATAGCCGTCCGGACCGACGACATAGCATTCGCGCAGGCCATGCGGCTTGTCGATCGTGCCGGCGAGCACGATGTGGCCGAGATCGCGCGCCCGCGCCTCGATCGCATCCGGATCGGCACCATAGAGGCGCAGCTCGATGCCCGTCCCGCGCGTCTCGGCGCCGGCGATGACGCCGCTCATCTCATTGTCGAGATAGGAATGGTCGGCATGCAGCATGAATATTGAGCCCAAGAGCTCGATCGCCGCGAAATCCTCGTCGGCATAGATGATGCGGGCGCCAAGCACGTCGCGGCAGAAGGCCTCCATCGCCGCCATGTCGGTGACCAGAAGGTTGACGCCGATGCCGCGCGGCAGCGAGCGGCCGAAATCCTCGGCCTTCATCCACGGTGTCTTGGTCCGCTTCATTGCCATCGTGCTGCCCTCGGAAATTACGGGGATGTCGCTGGAACGGTCTCAGCGCGGTTCGAACTGATAGAGCGGTTGCGCGAGCGCCACCGGGGGCCGCAGCAAGTCGGCGCAGCGGCGGTCCAGGTCGAGCGCCAGCTGATGGGTCCTCCGCACTGCCGTCTTCCAGTCGCTGGCTGTCTTCAAAAACCCCACCGCGTCTGCGGGGCGTTCGGCCGCGATCATGAGGTCCGCGGCGACGATGTGATCGTCCGGCGAAATGGTTTCGCCCGCCTTCAGCCTGCTGGCCAATCCGACCCACTGTTCCCAGGTGAAGGCCGCCGCCAGCTGTTTCGGGCGAGGGGGCGCTTCGGTCTCATCGCCTTGCATGAAGGGCGCCAAAGTAAACCGCGCCAATGCCCTCTCGACGAAAGACTCGGCCATTTCGCCCTGCACATCGGAGATGCCAAAGCCAGCCAGGATATTCTCCCGGTCTTTGCGACCGAGAATATAGTCGAGCCCATCGAGCATGGCCGCCGTGACGGCATCGGGATTGTTGATCGGGTCGAGCTGTTTTGCCGCGATCCGCGCATTGAGGCCTTCGGCCACCATTGTGCCGACGCGCAGGTCACCGCTGTAATTTATCACCTGCAGCAGCATCGCGGTTTGCGGAGCATAGGCAACAAGCCGCCCGACCTTCCGCAGAACGGCGCCCAAATCATTCTTGCGGTCGATCGCCTGGACTTCCGCCGGCTGTTTGGAAATATCGAAGGAAGGACGAAGATCGGCCGCGTGGAGCGCATTGCGTATGAACTGCGCGCGGTCGTCCTTTTTGGGAAGCACCGTGGCCGGAAGGCGATCGAGGGTGGAAACGAAGTCAGCAAGATTGTCCTCGAACGCCCGAACATCGAGGGCCAGCCGCCAAATTCCTGCATCTTCCGCTCTCTTGGCAAAACGCGACTTCGCCTCGTCATCAAGGTCGGCCAGTGCCTGCGCAATCCCCGCCGCGCCAACTGATGCGTTGTTGGCATCGGATGCCTGCCAGCGCGCCAGTTCACCCAGCAGCCAGTCGCCGCCATCTTCGGTGACCAGCGCGCGCCAGGCGGATTGGCCAAGCTGTGGCACAATCGACTGTGCCTTGGGCAGCGGTTGCATGCCGGCAATCATCGCCGCCCGGTCCGGCGTCTTTGCATAGGCAAGCCTGAGTTCGACAATGCGCTGCGGCGGATGGCTGCGCCTTTCCAGGCTCGCCAGAAGCGCCGTACCTTCGGTGTAGGCAAGGCCGCCATAGCGTATCTTCAGATATGCGGCGTCATCCCCGAAACGGTCGCGCCAGAAATTCGGGTACGTTGCCGGTTCGGCAAGCAGGAAATCGCCCGCGTCCAGGATGGCTGGCGCGTGAGCGCAAGCGCCGG
Organism: Mesorhizobium sp. M4A.F.Ca.ET.022.05.2.1; assembly: GCF_003998845.1. NCBI lineage: Bacteria > Pseudomonadati > Pseudomonadota > Alphaproteobacteria > Hyphomicrobiales > Phyllobacteriaceae > Mesorhizobium > Mesorhizobium sp. M4A.F.Ca.ET.022.05.2.1. Next base: position 8,657 of record NZ_RZOJ01000102.1, read on the forward strand.
GCTGCGTCTGGGTGGCGGCAGCCGGCGCTATCGGCGCGATCCCCATGATCGCCGCCACGACTGCAAGAACTGCCTGCCGACGCATGGTGGCCCCCTCCATTCCGCCGAGCGATCGTATACCGGAAATCATCGCCGGCGCCAGCGCGCGGCCTCTGGCCAGGGCATGCACCCGTCCCCAAATGCTTGCGCCAGTAGGCATCGATCCTATCTTGCAAGAAGAAGAAACATGCCGGAGCCGAAACCTTGGCCGCAAGAAAGAGAGCCGCCAATCGCTATTATCGCGGCCCGCCCAGCGATCATTTCGACGGCACTTTGTTCTTCAACCCCGACGGCAAGCCGCCCGCCCGCTTCGCCGACCTTTTGAAATGGCAGTTGGGTGGCGAGCGCGCGAAATGGCCGCCTGCCAATCCGAGCCCGTTCCATCAGGCAAAGCCGGATGAGCGGGTCGGCGGTTTCGACCTCCGCCTCACCATGGTCGGCCATTCCTCGCTGCTCATCCAGACGGCCGGGCTGAACATCCTCACCGACCCGGTCTGGTCGCAGCGCGTCTCGCCGCTGTCCTTCGCCGGGCCGAAACGGGTCAACGCGCCGGGCATTGCCTTTTCGCATCTGCCGCCGATCGACCTCGTGCTGGTCAGCCACAACCACTACGAACGGCTGAAGGCGAGGCACGACCCGCTGGTGATCACGCCACTCGGCAACGACGCCATCATCGACGCCGCCGTGCCCGGCATGCGGCTCAGCGCGCATGACTGGGGTGACAGGCTCGACCTCGGCAAGGATGCCGCCGTCCATGTCGAGCCGGTGCACCACTGGTCGGCCCGCGGCACGCGCGACCGGCGCATGGCCCTGTGGGCGGGGTTCGTGGTCGAGACGCCAAGCGCAAAAATCTATTTCGCCGGCGATACCGGCTTCCCTGGCGGCGCCAACTACCGGCTGATGGCCGAAAAGCATGGCGGCTTCCGCCTCGCCATCCTGCCGATCGGCGCCTATGAGCCGCGCTGGTTCATGGAGCCGCAGCACCAGAATCCCGAGGAGGCGGTGCAAGGCATGATGCGTTGCAACGCAGCCCACGCCGCAGGCTGCCACTGGGGCACCTTCCAGCTCACCAATGAGCCGATCGACGAGCCTGCCCGCAAACTGGCCGAGGCGCTCGACGCCGAGCGCCTGCCGCGCGAACGTTTCCGCGCCTTGCGGCCGGGCGAGGTGTGGGATGTGCCGGCCGCCTAGCCCAGGAGCTGGCCGACTACAGGAACCCAGGCCGACAAGAGGCGTTGACCCAACAGCGCAATTCGGCTGGGAGCCTTTCCATGATCAAGTGGATCATCATTCTTCTTATTGTCGCCGCGGCGGCGAGCCTGCTCGGCATGCCGGCACTGGCAGGCGCGGCCGCCACCGGCGCGCGCGTCCTGATCGGCGTCGTCCTCATCATCTTCCTGCTGATCGTGCTCGGCGTCTTCGCGGTTACCTAGGCCCGACGTCTTCGTCGTGGCCGGTTCGGCATCTTTGCCGTAACCAGCCGCGACGTCTTCGTCGTCGCCAAGGCGCGACGTCTTCGCCGTCTCCGGGCCCGGTGTCTCCGTCGTGGCCGGTTCGGCGTCTTCGCCGCTTCAACCGCGCCGCACTGGTAATTCCCGCCCGTTTCCGCCATATAGCGCCAAACGGACATGGAATGACCGGTTAGATGGCAGGCACCGCCCCCTTCGCCAAGATGAATGGCATCGGCAATGAGATCATCGTTGCCGATATGCGCGGCCGCGCCGACCGGGTGACGCCGGCGGCGGCGATCGCGCTCAATGCCGATGCCGCGACCAAGTTCGACCAGATCATGGCGATCCACGATGCGAGGACGCCGGGCACCGCCTATTATGTCGACATCCTGAATTCCGACGGCTCGGGTGCGCAGGCCTGCGGCAACGGCATGCGCTGTGTCGTGCAGGCGCTCGCCGCCGAGACCGGCCAGAAGAGCTTCACCTTCGAGACCCGGGCCGGCATCCTCAACGCCGTGGAACATGCCGATGGCACGATCTCGGTCGATATGGGCGCGCCGCGCTTCGGCTGGCAGGACATCCCGCTCGCCGAGGAGTTCCGCGACACCCGCATGATCGAGCTGCAGATCGGCCCGATCGACGCGCCGGTGCTGTATTCGCCCTCGGCCGTCTCGATGGGCAATCCGCACGCCATCTTCTGGGTCGATCGCGACGTCTGGTCCTACGAGCTCGACCGGTTCGGCCCGCTTTTGGAAAACCATCCGATCTTCCCCGAGCGCGCCAACATCACCATCGCGCAGGTCACCTCGCCCGAAACCATGGTTATCCGTACCTGGGAACGCGGCGCCGGCCTGACCAAGGCCTGCGGCTCGGCCGCCTGCGCCGCCGTGGTGGCCGCTGCCCGCACCAAGCGCACCGGCCGCAGCGTCTCGCTGATGACGCCCGGCGGCGGCTCGCTGCATGTCGAATGGCGCGACGACGACCACGTCATCCTGACCGGTGCCGCCGAATGGGAATTCTCCGGCAGCTTCGACCCTTCGACCGGCACCTGGGCCCGCGACACCGAAAGCGCGGCCTGATGGCGATAGACGTCGTCACCTTCGGCTGCCGCCTGAACACCTATGAGTCCGAGGTGATGCGCCGCGAGGCCGAAAGCGCCGGCCTCGGCGCGCTCGAGGGCGGCGCCGTCATCTTCAACACCTGCGCCGTCACAGCGGAAGCGGTGCGCCAGGCCAAGCAGTCGATCCGCAAAGCCCGCCGCGAGAACCCGCAGGCCCGCATCATCGTCACCGGTTGCGCGGCGCAGACCGAGCCGCAGAACTTCGCCGCCATGGACGAGGTCGACCTCGTGCTTGGCAATGAAGAGAAGCTGAAGGCGAACTCCTATCGCGCGCTCCCCGATTTCGGCGTCAACGACACCGAGAAGGCGCGCGTCAACGACATCTTCTCTGTGCGCGAGACGGCCGGCCACATGGTCGATGCGATCGAGGGCCGGGCGCGCGCCTTCGTCCAGGTGCAGAATGGCTGCGACCATCGCTGCACCTTCTGCATCATCCCCTACGGCCGCGGCAATTCGCGCTCGGTGCCGATGGGCGCCGTGGTCGAGCAGATCAAGCGGCTGGCCGGCAATGGCTATGCCGAGATCGTGCTGACCGGCGTCGACATGACCAGTTTTGGCGCCGACCTGCCGGGCGCCCCGAAGCTTGGGAAGCTGGTGAAGACGATCCTGCGCCAGGTGCCAGAGGTGAAGCGGCTCAGGCTGTCCTCGATCGATTCCATCGAGGCCGACGAGGACCTGCTGGACGCCATCGCCACCGAGCCCCGGCTGATGCCACATCTGCATCTGTCGCTGCAGTCGGGCGACGACATGATCCTGAAGCGCATGAAGCGCCGCCACCTGCGCGACCAGTCGATCCGCTTCTGCGAGGATGTACGCAAGCTGCGACCCGGCATCGTCTTCGGCGCCGACATCATCGCCGGCTTCCCGACCGAGACCGAGGCGATGTTCGCGAACTCGGAAAAGATCGTCGAGGAATGCGGCCTGACGCATCTGCACGTCTTCCCGTTCAGCCCGCGCGAAGGCACGCCGGCCGCGCGCATGCCGCAGGTGCGGCGCGAGGTGGTCAAGCAGCGCGCGGCCCGGCTTCGCGCCGCCGGCGAGGCCGCCTATCGCCGCCATCTCGCCGCCCTTGCCGGCACGCGCCAGTCGATCCTGGTCGAGCGCGACGGCCTCGGCCGCACCGAGGGGTTCACGCTGGCCGCCATCGACGCCGGGGCAGCGGGCGAGATCGTCGAGGCTGTTGTTACGGGCCATGACGGCGCCCGCCTCCTGGCCGCGCCGCTTGCCGCGCGCGCCGCCTGAGATACGCAAAACATGGCTGGTTTCTTCAAGAAGATATTTTCGTTCGGCAAGAAGGAAGTCGTCGAGGAGCGCGTCGACGAGACGGCACCCTTGCCGCCGATCAAATGGGATGCGCTGGACGCGCTGAAGCCGGCAGCCGAAGAGCCGAAGCCCGAACCTGCACCGGACATTCCGCCGGCGCCGGAACCCGTCATCCCGCCGGCACCTGAGCCGGTCGTTCCGTCCGAGCCGGAGCCGTTGCCGCAGCCCCTGCCGGAGGAAGAGCCGCAACCTGCCCCGGAGAAGCCGGAGCCGCCGGCACCGGAGGAAGTGCCCGTTCCGCCCGAACCTGCACCTGAGCCGGTGCCCGCGCCGGCGCCGCAAGAGGTACCGCAGCCGGAGCCGGCCTCGCCGGAGATCGAGCCTGCGCGGCCGGAGCCGCAGCCGGTGCCGGCGCCCGTCGAAGTGCCGACGACGCCCAGCGAAGTCCCGGCCGAGACGCCGGCACCGATCGAGGTGCCGCCGGCAGCGCCACCTTCTATCGAGCCATCTTTGGAGGTCGGCGCCGCCCCTCATCCGCCTGCCGGCACTTTCTCCCCGTATAGGGACGGGGAGAAGGAAGAAGCGCCAACGCCGACGCCCCCCTCGCGCCGTTCTTCACGGGCAGAGGGTGAGGGGCAGCGCCAGCCTGTCGAGGATTTGCCGCCACCGGAGCCTGCTCCGCCGGCGGAAATCGCTCCTCCGATTCGCCAGCCTGCGCCGGTCGAACCGGAGCGGATGGTTGCCGAGATTGCCACCGAGCCGCAGCCGATCCCGCACACCCCGGAGCCAAAGCCCTCAACCGGCAAGATAGCCGTCGCAAAAAAGGTCGAGCAGAAGGCCGAGGCGCAGAAGGCGCCGGAGCCGGCGCCGCGGCGCTCCTGGTTCCAGCGCATGCGGGACGGGCTTGCCCGCTCCTCGCGCGAGCTGTCGGGCAACATTGCCGGCGTCTTCACCAAGCGCAAGCTGGACGAGGACACTCTGCAGGACCTGGAGGACGTGCTGATCCGCGCCGATCTCGGCCTGGAGACCGCGCTCCGCGTCACCGATGCGCTGGCCTCCAGCCGCTACGGCAAGGACGTCTCCGACGCCGAGGTGCGCTCGGTCATGGCGGCCGAGGTCGAGAAGGTGCTGACCCCCGTCGCCCTGCCGCTGGAGCTCGACCTCTCGCACAAGCCGCATGTCATCCTGGTGGTCGGCGTCAACGGCACAGGCAAGACCACCACTATCGGCAAGCTGGCCGCTAAGCTGACCGATGGCGGCCTGTCGGTGATGCTTGCCGCCGGCGACACCTTCCGCGCCGCCGCCATCGAGCAGCTCAAAATCTGGGGCGAGCGGACGAAATCGCCGGTTATCGCCTCGAAGCTCGGTGCCGATGCCGCGGGCCTCGCCTACGACGCCTTCGAGAAGGCCAAGGATGCCGGCTCCGAGGTGCTGATCATCGACACCGCCGGCCGGCTGCAGAACAAGGCCGAGCTGATGGCGGAACTGGAGAAGATCGTGCGCGTGCTGGGCAAGCTCGATCCGGAAGCGCCGCACACCGTGCTGCAGACGGTCGACGCCACCACCGGCCAGAATGCGCTGAGCCAGGTCGAGATCTTCCGCAACGTCGCCGGCGTCAACGGCCTGGTGATGACCAAGCTCGACGGTACGGCGCGCGGCGGTATTCTGGTGGCGATCGCAGCCAAGCACAGGCTGCCGGTCTATTTCATCGGCGTCGGCGAGCAAGTCGACGACCTCGAACCTTTTTCAGCCAGCGAATTCGCCCGCGCGATCGCCGGCGTGGCTTGAACGATCCCAAAAGCGCCGACTTTCGGGACAACAAGGACTTCCATGAACATCCTCGAACGCGACCCGTCAGACCCGCAGAAACAGAAGAAGGAAGGCGTAAACCCGGTGCTCAAGCTGGCGCTGGAGCTCGGTCCGCTGATGGTGTTCTTCTTCGCCAATTCGCGCAGCGAATGGCTGGTGCAGAAATTCCCGGTGCTGGGCGAGCTCGGCGGGCCGATCTTCGTCGCCACCGGCCTGTTCATGGTTGCCACTGCGCTGGCGCTCATCGTTTCCTGGCTGCTCATCCGCACCTTGCCGATCATGCCCATGGTGTCGGGTGTCGTCGTCCTCATCTTCGGCACGCTGACGCTCTATTTGCAGGACGACGTCTTCATCAAGATGAAGCCGACCATCGTCAACACGCTGTTCGGCGGCGTGCTGCTCGGCGGCCTGTACTTCGGCAAGTCACTGCTCGGCTATGTCTTCGATTCAGCCTTCAGGCTAGACACCGAAGGCTGGAAGAAGCTCACCTTCCGCTGGGGGTTGTTCTTCCTCTTCCTGGCCCTCGTCAATGAAGTGGTCTGGCGGAATTTTTCCACCGACGCCTGGGTTACCTTCAAGGTCTGGGGCATCATGCCCATCACGCTTCTCTTCACCTTCAGCCAGATGCCACTGATCATGCGCCATTCGCTTGAGGACAAGGCTAAGGAGGAGAACGCTGGCAAATAGAGCAATTCCAGGAAACGTGCGCAGCGGTTTTCCGTCCGGAATTGCGGCAGAACAAGAGAGGGACGGGGCATGGAATTCCTCACCACGCGCGACGAGCTGAGGGCGATCTACAAAACGCCCCGACCGACCGATGGCCCCATCCGCAAGGAACTGAAGGCGCTTGACGGCCATTGCCGCTCCTTTATCGGCAAGAGCCCCTTCGTGCTGATCGGCTCCTCCGACGGCGCCGGCAATGCCGACGTAACGCCGAAAGGCGACAAGCCCGGCTTCGCCGCCATCCTCGACGACGCGACCATCGCCATCCCCGACCGACCCGGCAACAACCGGCTGGACACGCTGGAAAACATCATCCGCAATCCGTCCGTCGGGCTGCTGTTTCTCATTCCCGGCATGAACGAGACGCTGCGCGTCAACGGCGACGCCCGCATCACCATCGATGCCGGCCTGCGCGAGCGTCTGGCTGTCGACGGCAAGGAGCCGCAGAGCGTCATCGTGGTGACGGTCAAGGCCGCTTACATGCATTGCGCCAAGGCCTTCATGCGCTCGGATCTGTGGAAGCCGGAGACCTGGTACGACCGCGCGACGCTGCCGACGCTCGGCCAGATCATGCGCGACCAGCTGGCGCTCGCCGAGGCGGCCGGCGACATCGACCGCGAGCTGGACCAGGATTACCGGCAGACCATGTGGTAGCCTCGGGCACGATTCGCCCGGACAGTTCCCGCTTGCTCAACATCTTTGCCATTTCCGGCAGCCTGCGCGCCGCCTCGACCAATTCGGCGCTGCTCGCGGCGCTGGCTCAAAACGCGCCGGCCGGCTCCCGCGTGACCCTCTATGACGGACTTGGCCGGCTGCCGATCTTCACCCCGGACGACGAGGGCGAGCGCACGCCACCGGAAGCGGCAGCGCTGATCGAGGCCGTCACGGCGGCTGACGGCGTCATCGTCTCCTGTCCGGAATATGCCCATGGCGTGCCGGGCGGTCTGAAGAACGCGCTCGACTGGCTGGTGTCGCGCGACGCCGCCGTCGCCAAGCCGGCTATGTTCGTGCATGCCTCGCCGCGCTCGCTCTATGCGCGCGCCGCCCTGGCCGAGATCATGCGGACGATGTCGTTCGCGCTCCGTGAAGAAGCGGCGCTGGAAATCGCGCTGCTGGGCAAGAAGCCGCCGGAGATGGAGGCGATCCTGGCTGAGCCTGCGAACCGGCTGGCGATGAACGAGGCGCTCTCGGCCTTCGCCGGCTTCATCCGCTCGCGATGACACCGGCCGGCCCCATCGCTCAATACGTCTTGGCGCCGTTCACCATCAGCCAAACCACATAGAGCGAGGTGGTGCCGGCGATGTAGAGGCGGTTGCGCTTGGGGCCGCCGAAGACGCAGTTGGCGACGACTTCCGGCACCTTGACCTTGCCGATCAGCGTGCCGTCGGGATCGTAGCAATGGAT
>NZ_RZOJ01000103.1:0-16417 GCF_003998845.1 Mesorhizobium sp. M4A.F.Ca.ET.022.05.2.1
GAAGCGCCGGGAGCGTCTGTCATGCGGAGCCTGCGGGGCTGAGTTCGGCCGGCATCCTGCGCGCCTCATGCCGCCGCCGCAAGTCCGGCGCCACTCACCACGAAGGAACTGCCTTGCTGCTTCGCGGTGGCGAGCTGGACCACCGCGCGCCCGACATCGGCCGGGGTCTGCATGTCCGTCATGCTGGCCAGGAAGTCCGCCGGGCGGATGCCCATATAGGCCGAAATGCTGTCGATGCCGCGGTCACCGACCCCGGTGCCGGGCATGATGCGCATCGGCGAAAGCGCCATGAAGCGCAGGCCGAGGCCGAGCCGGTCCGACTCTTTTTGGCAGTGGCCGGCCAGGAACACCTGCATGCGTTTGGCGCCGCCATAGCTGCCGGAATTCGGCGGCCCGCCGCTGAAGGCCGCCCCGCTGGAGATCAACACCACCCGGCTCCCTGGCTTGAGCCGACCCTGAAGCGCGGCCCTGCAGAACAGGAACGACGCCTTGACGTCCATCTCCCAGTTTGCCGAGAACACTTCCCAGCTCTGCTCCTGCACCGGCGCGGATGCGGCAAGCGCGCCCGCCGAGACCACCAGCACATCCGCCGCAAGCGCGTCGAAAACGGCTTCGGGCGCGCTCTCTTCCGTCGCGTCGACCGCCAGGGTCTTTACGTCCGGCTTCTCCCAGGCAAGCTGTTTTAGCGCGGCGGTACCGCGGGCGACGGCCAGCACCGTTGCCCCTTCGCCAAGCGCTGCTTCCACGATCGAGCGGCCGACACCCCGGCTGCCTCCGATGACGACGACATTCTGACCTTCCAACGATCCCATGGACCACCTCTCATTCCGGGCCGCCGGACCATCCGGTCGCGCCTGTTGATGAGGACAGCCGGGGTCAGCGGAAATCATCGGTGCGGGATCGAAAAAGTTCTCACGGGTGATCGACAAGGCTCGCGCCAAGGTCGCTGCCTGTTACCTTCTCTTCGTTTATGGCACGGCAATCGCATATGGCAGCGCCAGCCCCCGCTCCGGCCGCTGCCCGGCCACCTCTCCCCCATTCCATGGGGGCGAGGAAACGCTAACCGCCCAGGTCGCGGCCTCGGAAAGCTTGGGTTCCTCGCCCCCACTATATGTGGCGGAGAGGTGGCTCGGCGAAGCCGAGACGGAGAGGGGGAGCGCCATATTCGATAGGAGAAGGTGGCGACAGCCGGACGAGGAGCGGCGGAAGGCCTGCAGGATGAAGCTTCAGCCAACTCGGTCAGCCGGCCGGTTACTCGCTCTCGCCATCCAGCGCCGGCACCGAAACACCGGCAAGCTCCGCCGCCAAAAGCCGCGCCGCGCCCGCCCTGGCGATGCGCAGCATCAGCGCCTTGCGCGTCGCCGCCGCCATGCGGTGCTCCGGCGCGTCGCGCAGGATCTCCGCGCCATAGCCGTCGGAGAGGATGAAGCCGCATTCCTCCGGAAAGATGTCCGAGGGCACGCCGGGATGGGTGGCGAAGAAGAAGCGGTCGGAATGCAGCCGGTAATCGGGCCATTTGCGGTCGACGCGGAAATCCTCTATCGAGGACTTGATCTCGATGATCCAGATGTCGCCCTGCCGGGTCAGCGCGACGAGATCGGCTCGCCGGCCGGTGGCGAGCGACAGTTCCGGCAGCACATGCGCGCCCATTTCGGCGAGCAGCCGCTGCACCCCGCGTCGCACCAGCATGGCGCGCTCCGACTGGCGGCCGTCGATCAAGGGGTTGATGGGAATCGGTGAGATGATGGGCATGGCCGGCACCATGCCAGATTTTGTTCACGGTTTGAACCCAGCAATAATCAAGCCTGGATTGCTGGAGGTCTGAATGGGAATTGAACCCATTACGTCGGTTTTGCAGACCGATGCGTCACCGTCCCGCCCTCAGACCTTGATGCGTCTATGCCCAATCCAATAGCGCCTAGTCAACCTGGTCGATGATCACGCGGCGCTGGCGACGTAAAATGGACACCAACTGCCATCCCGCCTTCCGGCGCTCCAATTCCGTGATCTGCCCTGCCGTGAGCTTCGACGCATGGCGTTTGTATATTGACAGACCCGCTTTGGTCGAAAGCCTTCTTCCCACGCTAATGCCGGTCCGGTAGCTTGGCTGGATGGACGTTCTGGATTGGTTGGCCCGATGGTACAAAGCACAATGCGATGGGGACTGGGAGCACCAGTCTGGTCCTTCGATCGGCACCATCGATAATCCGGGGTAGTCATTAAAGTCGACCTTGCAGGGACGGACTGCGATGGGCGGACCCTTGATTTGATAAGGCACAACTACGAGCACAAAACCGACTGTGGGCGTGCTGGACAGAGGACAACGTGTTTCAGAGCGTTGGTGGCCCGCTCCACCTTGGTTCGTTTCTTGAGACGTTTCGAGACTCGGCGACGAACGTCCGGTGAGCTCTCTGGGCCCACCCGAGACCCCGCCATCTGGACATTAGCTACCGTTAATGGTTGTGTCCGCTTGCATTCGCCGCTGGTGATTGCAACAGGTGGCAACCTGGCCCGCGTCTTTCCGTCCAGGGAAAGACGCGGGTTCACCGCCTGTCCGGCGCTCAAAGGCGCGGATGCGGTTCAGCAACAGCGCCCGGCTGAATGGGAACACCCGGAAACGATTGGACGGTGGTCACGCAAGGGCGCCAATTGCACCCAAAAGAAGTCAGCGCCGGAACCGTTTTCAGCCTTGAAAGGTCGAGAGCGCCGATCATATAGAAACATATATGTTTCTTGTTGCTTTCGGGGCGGAAATGGCGGTGGACAGAGCGGTATCGAATGGCGAGAGGCTTTCGGCCTTCGATCTCGATACGCTGCGCGAGATGTTCAGGAAGTCGGTTCGCGAGCATGGCGTCACGACAGCCGATTGGGCGGAACACGCCAGATTGTTCATCAAACAGACCACCAGCCGCAAACCCGGCAAGAAGCGTTCGCGAACGGCATAGCCATCGCCGCCCCCTGGACTGCCGGCAAATCGCCGGGCTTACGCCCGCGCCGCGGGAGCCGATCCCGAATTGCCGGAGAGCAGCAGCCTCAATCTCAGGCCGATCATCACCACGCCCGTGAAACGCTGCTGCCAGGCCAGCAGGCCGGGCCAGCGGTAGAGCCATTGGCCGATGGTGTGGGATGCCAACGCCACCGAGCCCGGCGAGAGGATGCCTCCCAGCTTCTGGATGGTGCCCAGAACGACGAGCTGGGTCCACACCGGACCGGAACCCGGATCGACGAACTGCGGCAGGAAGGCGAACATGAAGAGCAGGGATTTCGGGTTGGCTGTTGATCGTCCCTTCGCGGACCGCCGACCAGTCTGAAATGCGGCTCACGGCGAGACGCTTCGTTTTCTGGCCGCCCAGGCTCGACGCGATCATCCTGACGCCGAGATAGAGCATGTAGAGCGCGCCGGCCCATTTCAGCGCGGTGAGGCCCGCCGGATAGGCTTGCAGCAGCGACGCGATGCCGAGCACGAGCAGGCCGACCTGCACGACGCCGGCCACGAAGATCATGCCGACGACGGTGAGCAGGGCGATCCGCCGCCGTTGTCTGATGCCGCGCGCGATCACCAGCATTATGTCGGGGCCGGGCGTGATCTCGAGCACCACCAGCGCCGCGATGAAGGTCAGCAGGGCCGTGGTGGTTGGCAAGGGCGCGATCCTGTCGTGGCTGCGGCGATCAGTTCGCCGTCTTGCTGTGCTCGTCCACGGTCAAGCCCGCCATGTCGTCCAGGATCGGGCAGTCCGGGCGGTGGTCGCCGTGGCAGGCGTGGACCAGCGTCTGCAAGGTGGCGCGCATCGATTGCAGCTCGCGCACCCTCTCCTCGATCGCCCTGACATGGGCTGCGGCGATCTCGCGCACGTCGTGGCTGGCGCGTTCGCGGTCCTGGTAGAGCGCCATCAGCTGGCGGCAGTCGTCGATGGAGAAGCCGAGATTGCGCGCGCGGCGCAGGAAGGCCAGCCGGTGGATGTCGTCGCCGGAATAGTCGCGATAGCCGTTGCTGGCGCGCGAAGGCGCGATCAGGCCGATCTCTTCATAGTAACGAATGGTCTTGGCCGGCAGCCCCGACCGCTCCGCGGCATCTCCGACATTCATGGCACTTTCCTCGACTTCGCCCGTCCCGCCGGACCGGCCCATTGATTTTGCTTCACAATCCTATGAGTCCTGTTGCCGAAATGCCGCAGTCGCGGCCTTACCGGCAGGTAAGGTCTTGCATATAGGCAGTGCGTGCTTGGCAAGCAAAAGAAATGCCAGCATGAATGGTTTCAGGAAAAAGCGGCCGACTCGTGCCGCGATCAACGGGCTGGGCATCGGACCTATTCATGCGCTTGAAGTCTTTTGCAATCGTCGCTGCTCTTGCGCTGTCGACCGCGATTTCCGGTTGCAGCACCATCGGCTCGCGACTCTTCACCAACGACTATGGCGCGGTTACCGATGCGGGCTATCAATTGCCGCGCATCCCGATCGAGAAGGTTCCGGCGCGCTTCCATCGCCAGGAAGTGGACTACGACACTAAGGAAAAGCCGGGCACCATCATCGTCGATACCCAGAACAAGTTCCTCTACTTCGTCGAGGGCGACGGGCTGGCGATACGCTACGGCATCGGCGTCGGTCGTGAAGGCTTCGAGTGGCACGGCACCGCCCGCATCGCGCTGAAGCGCGAATGGCCGACCTGGACGCCGCCCTCGCAGATGATCAAGCGCCAGCCGGAACTCGCCAAATTCGCTGGCGGTATGGAGCCGGGCCTGAAGAACCCGCTCGGTGCGCGCGCCATGTATCTGTTCAACAAGGGCGGCGACATGGGCTACCGACTGCATGGCAGCCCGGAATGGAATTCGATCGGCAAGGCGATGTCGTCGGGCTGCATCCGGCTGATGAACCAGGACATCATCGACCTCTACGACCGCACCTCGGTCGGCGCCAAGGTCATCGTGATGTAAGGACCATGATCCCGAAAGTGGGAACCGGTTTTCGGGAAAGATCATGGTCAACTAAAAAGTTTCGTGCGCGGACCGTCTAGGCAACAAATGGACGTCCTAAAACAGAAAACCGGGCAATTCGGCCCGGTTTTTTGTTGACTGCGGATAAGGGAACGGTGGGATTAAGCCACTTGCTCGACCTGCTGCACCTCGGGAACGAAGTGTCGGAGCAGGTTCTGGATGCCGTGCTTCAGCGTCGCCGTCGACGACGGGCAGCCGGCGCAGGCGCCCTTCATGTGCAGGAATACGGTGCCGTTCTCGAAGCCGCGGAAGGTGATGTCGCCGCCGTCCTGCGCAACCGCCGGGCGCACCCGCGTGTCGAGCAGTTCCTTGATGGTGATGACCAGTTCCTCGTCGGCCTTGTCGTAGAATTCGCCGGTCTGGCTGGTTTCGGCAGCCGGGCCGCTCGTGGCCATGACTGGCGCGCCCGACATGAAATGCTCCATGATGGCGCCGAGGATCGCCGGCTTCAGATGTTGCCAGTCGGGACCGTCCTTGGTCACGGTGATGAAGTCATAGCCGAAGAAAACGCCGGTCACGCCGGGAATCTCGAACAGCCGGCCGGCCAGCGGCGAGGCGGCGGCAGCGCCGTCGGCGTCGCGGAAATCGGCGGTGCCTTCGCGAAGCACCTCCTTGCCGGGCAGGAACTTCAGCGTCGCCGGGTTCGGCGTCGACTCGGTCTGGATGAACATGACGGTCTCCATGCCCCTTCGGGCGGAAGTTTGGAATAATTCTAAATAGGACCTATCGGCTGGACATTCAAGCGAAACGCGTCGCCCGAACGGCTGGCTGGCGGAATGTTTTTGCGGGTCTCCTGCACCCACGTTGAGATGTGTCGGGATTCAGGTCAGGCCGAGTCGGGAACGGCGGGTTCCGAGAACCGGAGCGAGGGGTACTTGAAGTACATGAGCACGGAAGCGCAGGAAGCCGCCATTTGCAGGCCGGCCTCACCTGAATACCAACGCATCTCAGGCGAGGCTGTCGATCTCCTCGTCTGACAGATTCTGCGGCACCACGGTGACCGGAATGGGGAAGGCGGCGCCCCTGCCGGCCACCGCGCTGACGAGAGGTCCGGGGCCTTCCTTGCCGGCGCCCGCCGCCAGCACCAGGATGGCGATGTCCTGGTCCTCCTCGATCAGCTTGTGGATCTCTTCGGTCGGCTTGCCCTCGCGCACCACCAGTTCCGGCTCGATGCCGAGCTTCTGGCGAACCTTGTTGGCATAAGTATCGAGCGCGGCGCGCGCCGTCGCGGTCGCCTCTTCGCGCATGATCTTCTCGACCCCCAGCCAGTGCTGGAAATCGTCCGGCTCGATGACATAGAGCAGCACCAGCACGCCGCTGGTGCTCTGCGTCCGCTTCGAGGCATAGGCGACGGCGCGCTCGCATTCCGGCGTGTCGTCGATGATCGCCAGGAATTTGCGGCGGTGGCCAACTTCACGGCTGAGACGTTTGGAGACCATGTCTATCTGCTCGGTGTCAATTCGGCCGCAATCTGCCACCGCCACGGACCGGCGGCAAGCCGCCGGCCCTCATGGCAGTAGCGATCAACGAGATTGGATCGATCAGTCCTGCAAAAGGCCGATGATGTCGCGCACCGTCCGCATCGTCGATTCCGCCAGCACGCCGGCGCGCTCGCCGCCGTCCTTCAGCACCGCGTCGACATAGGCGCGGTCGCCTTCGATACGACGCATCTCGCCGGCCACCGGCGCAAGCTTCTCGACCGCAAGGTCGGCCAGCGCCGGCTTGAACACCGAGAACTGCTGGCCGCCGAATTCCCTCAGCACGTCGGCCTTGGAGATTTCGGCCAGCCCGGCATAGATGCCGACCAGGTTTTCCGCTTCCGGCCGGCTTTCCAGCCCGTCGACCTCGCTCGGCAAGGCTTCCGGATCGGTCTTGGCCTTGCGGATCTTCTTCGAGATGGTGTCGGCATCGTCGGTCAGGTTGATGCGCGACAGGTCCGACGGGTCCGACTTCGACATCTTCTTCGAACCGTCACGCAGGCTCATGATGCGCGCTGCCGGCCCGCCGATCACCGGTTCGGTGATCGGGAAATAGCCGTTCACGGTCTCCTCGCCAACCTGCATCTCGACGCCGACACCCAGAGCGGCGATGCGGTCCGAGAAGTCGTTGTTGAATTTCTGGGCGATGTCGCGGGTCAGTTCGAGGTGCTGTTTCTGGTCCTCGCCCACCGGCACATGGGTGGCGCGGTAAAGCAGGATGTCGGCCGCCATCAGGCTCGGATAGGCGAGCAGGCCGAGCGAGGCGTTCTCGCGGTCCTTGCCGGCCTTGTCCTTGAACTGCGTCATCTTGTTCATCCAGCCGATGCGCGCCACGCAGTTGAAGATCCAGGCAAGCTCGGCATGCTGCATCACCCGCGACTGGTTGAAGACGATGTGCTTCCTCGGGTCGATGCCGGAGGCGAGGAAAGCGGCGGTGATCGAGCGCGTCTGGTCAGCAAGGTCGTCATGGACGAGCTGCGCGGTCAGCGAATGCAGGTCGACGACGCAATAGATGCAATCGGACTGGACCTGCAGGGCCACGAATTTCTTGATGGCGCCGAGATAATTGCCGAGATGCAGATTGCCGGTCGGCTGGACGCCGGAAAAGACGAGCGGCTTGAAGGCGGTCATGATGTCCTCATGGCTTGTGGAGGGCCGTATCAGCGTGATTCCGAAAAGTTGCAGACTTTTCGGAGCCAATCACGCGGCTGGAGACCGCGCGCGGCGAAAGTCTTGCGACGGCGCGCTTATGGACGAGAGCGTGGAGAGGATCAAGAGGCGGAGATCACGGCAGAGCAATCGCATCAGGTGGATTTCCTGCTCAGTGGTGTTCGTGTCACGCTTGTTGCGTCTGTACCTCGGCCTGACAGGTCCGCGCCTCCCCCTCATTGTCCTGCCGGACATTTCTCCTCGTATAGTGATGGGGAGAAAGGCGCCGTCATCGCCGCGCTCGGTTTGCGACGAATTGTCTGGCGAAGACTGATGCCTGTCGGCTGGGGTCGCTGCAGTCAGGCTTACGGATCTGGAAACGGTTCCTTGACCGGCGGCGGGCTCTTGCGCTTCACGTTCCTGCGGATCATGCCGAAATCGGCGCCGCCGGTGGCGAAGGCGGTGACGAAGTAAAGCGTCGCTCCGCCGGCGACCAGCGCCAGCAGCGTCGTCGCCTTGATCACCAGCGGCGCGTCAGGCCCCAGCCTTGCGGCGAACCAGTGCTCGGCGAAGTAAAGGGCAACGGCCATCACCGCCGCCGACAGGACCAGCCTGGGAATGCGCTTCAACAGCGGTATGTCGCGGCCCCAATGGCCGCGCCGGATCAGTACGGCAAGCAGCATCATGGCGTTGACCCAGCCGGCGACGGCCGATGCGACCGCGATGCCCGGCGCGCCCATCGACGGGAACAGCGTCAGCGCGGTGGCGACGTTCACGCCGACCGAGATGGCGGCGAAGATCATCGGCGTGCGCGTATCCTCGCGCGCGAAATAGCCCGGCGTGAAGGCCTTGATCAGCACGAAGGCCGGCAGGCCGAGGCCGAAGATCGCCAGGATCGAGGCCACGATCGGCGTCGAGTGGTTGGCGGCAAACGCGCCGCGCTCATAGACCAGCCGCACGATCGGCTCCGACATCACCCAGAGCGCGGCCGCAGCCGGCAGGGTCATGAACAGCGTGAATTCGACCGAACGGTTCTGCAGATTCGCCGCTTCGATCAGGTTGCCCGATTTCAAGGCGCGCGACAGTTCCGGCAAGAGCACGATCGCCACCGCAACGCCGACGACGCCAAGCGGCAGTTGATAGATACGGTCGGCATAGGCGAGCGAGGACACCGCGCTGTCCTGCGCCGAGGCGATCGCCGTGCCGATCAGCTGGTTGATCTGGGTAATGCCGCCGGTGATCGCCGCCGGCAGCGCCAGGATCAAGAGCCGCTTGACGCTCGGCGTCATCTTCGGCCGGCGGAAGCCGATCGAGATGCCTGCATGGCGCACCGCCACCCAGACGATGGCGAGCTGCACGATGCCCGCCGCAAGCACGCCCCAGGACAGGCCGAAGCCGACATCATGCGCGTCCAGCCCGTTATACCAGGCGTAACCCAGCACGCTGATCAGAATGATGTTGAGGAAGGCCGGCGCGATCGCCGCCGCGAAATAGCGGCGCAGCGAATTCAGCATGCCGGCCATCATCGCGCCGAGCGACATGCAGATGAGATAGGGGAACATGATAGTCGCAAGCGTGACCGTCGTCTCGAACTTCCCCGGCGTGTCGGCAAAGCCCGGTGCCACCAGGTAGCGCACGATCAGCGGCATCGCCAGCTCCATGGCGATGGTCAGCGCCAGCAGCGCCGAGAACAGCACGCCGAACACTTCCTCGGAGAAGCGCTTGGCGCCATCGGTGCCATGCGTCTCGATCTCCTTGGCGAACAGCGGAACGAAGGCGGCGTTGAAGGCGCCCTCGGCGAACAGCCGGCGGAAGGTGTTGGGAAACTGGAAGGCGGCATTGAAGGCGTCGGCCACCGGTCCGGTGCCCAGCGCCGCCGCCATCAGCATCTCGCGGCCGAAGCCGAGCGCGCGGCTCATCAGCGTGCCGGAAGCGACGGTGGCGAATTTCTTGACAAGGCTCATGCGCGGGGAGACTGCCTGTGCGATTGGGACAAAGTGATGGTCACTCGGCGGCGGCCTTGGACTTGCCGCCGCGCTCCGGCGCGATGCCTTCGAGCGATTCGATCAGCCGCTTGTGGATGGTGGCCATGCGCGTCGGGCTGTCGATCTTCTGTCCAGTGAGGTCGGTGACATAGAAGGTATCGATGACCTTCTCGCCGAAAGTGGTGATGTGGGCCGAGGCGATGTCGAGGGACAGGTCCGAGAGCGCGCCGGTGACCTCGGAGAGCAGGCCCGGTCGGTCGAGCCCTTCGATCTCGATCACCGAGAAGCGGTTCGACAGCGTGTTGCGGATCTCGGCGCGCGGCGGAATGCGGAAGACCTTGGCGCCGCGCTTGGGCTTGGTGCGCTTCTCGATCATTTCCGGCAGCCAGCTCTTGCCCGACAGCACGTCCTCGATCAGCCGACCGACGCGCTCGGCGCGGCGGCGCTCGTCCTCATCGCGGTCGAACTCCCGCGAGATCAGGATCGTGTCCAGCGCGCGGCCGTCGGAGGTGGTGAAGATCTGCGCGTCGACGATGTTGCCGCCGGCCGCGGCGCACGCGCCGGCGATCACCGACAGCAGGCGTGGATGGTCCTGCGCCAGGACGGTGATCTCGGTCACTGCCTCGAACTCGTGCGTCTTGACCATGGTGGCGAGCTTCTTGTCGGCGGCATCAGCCTCGCGGACGAACTCGGCATGGCGCAGCTGGTCGGCGAGGTCGACGGTCAGCAGGTAGTTCTCGTAGTGCTGGGCGACGTAGCGCTTGCGCTCCTTTGCCGGCCAGTTGGCCAGCGCCTCGGCCAGCCGCTCGCGCGCCGCGGAAGTGCGCTCGGCGCGCGACACTTCGGAGAAGCCGCCGGTCAAGAGCAGCTCGGTCTCGTAGTACAGCGTGCGCAGCAACTGCCCCTTCCAGCCGTTCCAGACGCCCGGCCCGACGCCCCTGATATCGCAGACGGTGAGGATCAACAGCAGCTTCAGCCGCTCGACCGACTGCACGATCGAGGCGAAATCCTCGATCGTCTTGCGGTCGTTGAGGTCGCGCGTCTGCGCCGTCATCGACATCACGAGATGGTTCTCGACCAGCCAGGCCACCGTCTCGGTGTCGGCGGCCGACAGCCCCATATGCGGGCAGATGCGCCGCGCGATGCGGGCGCCGGCTTCCGAATGATCCTCCGGCCGCCCCTTGGCGACGTCGTGCAGGAGCACGGCGACATAGAGCGCCTCGCGGCTCTTCTTCAGCCCCGGCATCAGCGAGTGCGACAGCGGGTGCACCTTCTCGCCGTCGCCGCGCTCGATCTCGGCCAACACCCCGATGCAGCGGATCAGGTGCTCGTCCACCGTATAGTGGTGGTACATCGAGAACTGCATCATGGCGACGATCTTGCCGAAGTCCGGGATCAGCTTGCTCAGCAGCCCCGCCTCGTTCATGCGCCTGAGATTGAGCTCGGCGTAGCGGTCCGAGGTCAAAATGTCGAGGAACAGCCGGTTGGCCTCCTCGTCGCGCCTCAGCGCCTTGCCGACGAGGCCGAGCGAGCGGGTGAGCAGCTTCAGCGCGTCGGGGTGGAACTCCAGCCCATGCTTGTCGGCGAACCAGAACAGCCTGAGCAGATTGACCGGGTCGCGCTCGAACACCATGTCGTCGGCGACGTTGATGCGGTGATTGTCGACGATGAAATCGGACGTGCCGGCCAGCTTGCGCTTGCGACGCTGGAAGGTGAGGAAGATGCGGTTGAAACCAGGCACGTGCTTGGCCTGCTCTTCCTCGAGCGCGGCGCAGAAGATGCGGGTGAGGTCGCCGACATCCTTGGCGACGAGGAAGTAGTGCTTCATGAAGCGCTCGACCGCCGACAGGCCGGGATGGCTGGTATAGCCGAGCCGTTCGGCGATCTCGCGCTGGATGTCGAAATGCAGCCGCTCCTCAGCCTTGCCGGTGAGGAAGTGCATCTGGCAGCGCACCGCCCAGAGGAAATCCTCGGCCTTGAGGAATTCCCGGTATTCGGCCTCGGTGAAGACACCCTTCTCGACCAACTCCTCGCCGGTGCGCACCCGGTAGAAGTATTTGCCGATCCAGAACAGCGTCTGCAGGTCGCGCAGCCCGCCCTTGCCGTCCTTGACGTTGGGTTCGACCAGATAGCGGCTTTCTCCGGCCTTGGCGTGGCGATCGTCGCGTTCGGCAAGCTTGGCCTGCACATATTCGGGGCCGGTGGTGCGCACCACCTCATGGTCGAAACGCGTCAAAAGCTCGTCATAAAGTTTCTGCTCGCCCCACAGGAAACGCGCCTCCAGGATCGAGGTGCGGATCGTGATGTCGGTGCGCGACAGCCTGAGGCATTCGTCGATGTTGCGGGTGGCGTGGCCGACCTTCAGGCCGAGGTCCCACAGCATGTAGAGCATGTATTCGACGATCTGCTCGCCCCAAGGCGTCTGCTTGTAGGGAAGCAGGAACAACAGATCGATGTCGGACCCCGGCGCCAGCGTGCCGCGGCCGTAGCCGCCGACCGCCACCACCGCCATGCGCTCG
Source organism: Mesorhizobium sp. M4A.F.Ca.ET.022.05.2.1 (assembly GCF_003998845.1). NCBI lineage: Bacteria > Pseudomonadati > Pseudomonadota > Alphaproteobacteria > Hyphomicrobiales > Phyllobacteriaceae > Mesorhizobium > Mesorhizobium sp. M4A.F.Ca.ET.022.05.2.1. The sequence continues at coordinate 12,123 of NZ_RZOJ01000103.1, forward strand.
GCCGCGGAGCGGTTCTTGACGCGATAGACGTGGGTGGCGGCGAAATCGTAGAGCGCCCGGATGATCTCGTCCATGACGTGCGACAGCCGGGCGGCGCAGGCGGTGCCGCCGCCGTCCTCCCTGAGCATGGCCTCCGCGATCTTGCGGCCGCCGGCGAGCCGCGCCTTGAGCAGCTGCAGGACGGCCGCGCGCGTCGCCGGCCCTGAACCGTCGCCGGCATGGGCCGCGGTGAGCGCCGTCATGTCGTGGCGCAGCATCACGCCGTCGATCAACTCGTCGAGTTTCAGGGAGATTTTTGCCATATGCCCGGGTCGGCCTTGCCTTTTTGGCGGCGTCTATAGCGCGTTTTCGCGGTGCTGGGTATGGGGCGGACGGACACGCCGACAATACGGGATTCCGCTGCCTCGACCGGCCGGGAATTGCCTGGCGGAAAAAATACGGCCGACCCTTGACCTTCCAGTTACTGGAAGCACTACCTCGGCCTCAGATCGCGACATAAGAGGCATTCCCAATGGCCCATTCCGACCAAGATCACCACGCGCACGGCGGCGGCTGCTGCTCCGCGAAGGGTACCGCGCCTGCCGCTGAGGCGGTCATCCGCGATCCGGTCTGCGGCATGACGGTCGATCAGACCGCCGGCAAGCCGACCGCCGAGCATGGCGGCCAGATCCATCATTTTTGCAGCGAGGGCTGCCGTTCGAAATTCGACGCCGATCCGGAAAGATACCTGACCGCCACCGATCCCGTTTGCGGCATGAGTGTCGATCGCTCCAGCGCCAGACACTTTATCCGCCACGAGGGCCAGGGCTTCTACTTCTGCTCGGCCGGCTGCAAGGGCAAGTTCGAGGCCGCGCCGGCCAATTATCTCGGCGACCGGCCGGCACCACAGCCGATGCCGAAGGGCACGCAATACACCTGTCCGATGCATCCCGAGATCATCCGCGACAAGCCGGGCGCTTGCCCGATCTGCGGCATGGCGCTGGAGCCGATGGGAGTGCCGACCGGCGACGAGGGTCCGAATCCCGAACTTGTCGATTTCACCCGGCGATTCTGGGTCAGCGCAGTGCTGTCCTTGCCCCTGCTCGTCATCGCCATGGCGCCTATGCTCGGCCTGAGCTTCGAAAGCTTAATCGACGACCGCACGAAGACATGGGCGGAGCTAGCGCTGGCGAGCCCTGTCGTGCTGTGGGCGGCGTTCCCGTTCTTCCATCGCGGCTGGGACTCGATCCGCAACCGCAGCCCCAACATGTGGACGCTGATCTCGCTCGGCGTCGGCGCGGCCTACCTCTACAGCGTCGCCGCCACGCTGTTTCCGGACATCTTTCCACACCAGTTCCGCGGCCATGGCGGCGCCGTGCCTGTCTATTTCGAGGCCGCCGCCGTCATCGTGGCACTGGTGTTCCTCGGCCAGGTGCTGGAGCTCAGAGCCCGCGAGCGCACCGGCTCGGCCATCCGCGCACTGCTCGACCTGGCACCGAAGACGGCGCGGCTGATCGGCGCCGACGGCTCCGAGAGCGACGTGCCGCTCGATACGGTCAAGGCCGGCGACCGGCTGCGCATCCGTCCGGGCGATGCCGTCCCGGTTGACGGCGTCGTGCTCGAGGGGCGCTCGGCGATCGACGAATCGATGATCACCGGCGAGCCGCTGCCGGTCGAAAAGACCGAGGGCGACGCGCTGACCGGCGGCACGCTCAACAAGAACGGCTCGCTGGTCATGCGCGCCGAGCGCATCGGCGCCGAGACGACGCTGTCGCGCATCGTCGAACTGGTTGCCAAGGCGCAGCGCTCGCGGGCGCCGATCCAGGGCCTGGCCGACCGCGTTTCCTTCTATTTCGTGCCGGCCGTCGTGCTGGTGGCGCTCGCCGCCTTCGCCGCCTGGGCGATCCTCGGGCCGCAGCCCAGCCTGATCTTCGCCATCGTCTCGGCGGTGTCGGTGCTGATCATCGCCTGTCCCTGCGCGCTGGGGCTGGCGACGCCGATGTCGATCATGACGGCGACCGGACGCGGCGCCCATGCCGGCGTGCTGATCAAGGAGGCGGCGGCGCTGGAGCGCTTCGCTTCCGTTGACACGCTGATCGTCGACAAGACCGGCACGCTGACCGAGGGCCGGCCGCGGCTGACCGACGTCGTCCCCGCCGGCGGCATCGCGGAAAACGAACTTCTGGCGCTGGCCGCCTCGCTTGAGAAGGGTTCGGAGCATCCGCTGGCCGAGGCGATCGTCGAGGGTGCGGCGGACCGCGGTATCAAGATAGCCGATGCCGGCGACTTCGAGGCCGTCACCGGCAAGGGCGTCTCCGGCACGGTGGCGGGCAGCAAGGTCGCGCTCGGCAATCCGGCGATGATGGCCGATCTCGGCATCGACACGGGCTCGGTTTCAGGGCCGGCGGACGCGCTGCGGGGCGAGGGCAAGACGGCGATGTTCGTCGCCATCGGCGGCAGGCTGGCCGGCATCGTCGCCGTCGCCGACCCGGTCAAGGCGACGACGGCCGAGGCGATCCGGGCGCTGCATGACAGCGGCTTGCGGATCATAATGGCGACCGGCGACAATGAGCGCACGGCGAGCGCCATAGCTGGCAAGCTCGGCATCGACGAAGTGCGCGCCGGCCTGCTGCCCGAGCAGAAGGGCGCGCTGGTCGAGGAACTGCGCACCAAGGGCGCAGGTGTCGCCATGGCCGGCGACGGCGTCAACGATGCGCCGGCACTTGCCGCCGCCGATGTTGGCATCGCCATGGGCACCGGCGCCGATGTTGCGGTGGAAAGCGCCGGCATCACGCTGGTCAAGGGCGATCTCAACGGCATCGTCAGGGCGCGCACGCTTGCCCAGGCGACGATCCGCAACATCCGCCAGAACCTTTTCTTCGCTTTCCTCTACAACGTGCTCGGGGTGCCCGTCGCGGCGGGCGTGCTCTACCCGCTCACCGGCACGCTGCTGTCGCCGATGCTGGCGGCGGCGGCGATGAGCCTGTCCTCGGTCTCGGTCATCGGCAACGCATTGCGGCTGAGGACGTTGAAACTCTGATCGAAGCTCCCAAATACGACTATCCATCAACAGGAGATACTGGATGACCTTGGCCAAGAAGATCGTGTTGCTGCTGATGGCGGCGGGAATGCTGCTCGCCGTCTTCCTCGAAAGCGTTCCGGCGCAGTCGCAGGAGATGAAGCACGACATGTCCGGCATGGCGATGGGCGCGGAGAGCCCTTCGACCGCCGGCTACAAGGCGGCGATGGACAAGATGCATGCCGCCATGATGGCAGATGAGTATTCGGGCGATGCCGACGTCGACTTCGTCCGCGGCATGATCCCGCATCACCAGGGCGCCATCGACATGGCCAAGGTGGTGCTCGCCAACGGCAAGGATCCGGAAATCCGCAGGCTCGCCGAAGGTGTCGTCAAGGCGCAGGAGGCCGAGATCAAGGAGATGCAGGCCTGGCTCGCCGCCCATCCGGCGAAGTAGGTTTTTGGCACGCGAGAAATCCGGGCGGGCTTGGCACCACTGGATTTCCTATCGCGGCTGTGATGCGATCCCGCCGTCAGTGAGAGCCCAGTCATGCCATCGACCATCAGAACCACCACATTGCCCTCGGGCGAAGCCGTCCAGGTGCTCGGCCAGGGCACTTGGAAAATGGGCGAGGACAGCCGCCACCGCGCCGACGAGGTGAGGGCCTTGCGGCTTGGGCTCGACCTCGGCATGACGCTGATCGACACCGCGGAGATGTATGCCAGCGGCGGCGCCGAGGAAGTGGTGGCGGAGGCCATCGCCGGGCGGCGCGACGAGCTGTTCCTGGTTAGCAAGGTGCTGCCGTCCAATGCCTCGCGCGCCGGGGTGAAGCGGGCCTGCGAGAACAGTCTGAGGCGTCTCGCCACGGACCGCATCGACCTCTATCTGCTGCACTGGCCGGGCAGCGTGCCGCTGGCCGAGACCGTCGAGGCTTTCGAGGCGCTGAAGGCGACCGGCAAGATCCGCCATTGGGGCGTCAGCAATTTCGACACCGATGAGATGGAGGAACTGGTCGGGCTGCGCGACGGCAGCAGCGTCCAGACAAATCAGGTGCTCTACAATCTTGCGCGTCGCGGCCCCGAATTCGACCTCGCGCCCTGGAGCCGGGAGCGCGGCATTCCGCTGATGGCCTATTCGCCGGTCGAGCAGGGCGCGCTGGCGCGCAATGGCCGGCTGGAAGCCATCGCCGCCCGCCACAACGCGACGGCCGCGCAGATCGCCCTTGCCTGGGTAATGGGCCAGGAAGGCGTCATCGCCATTCCGAAGGCGAGCAAGCCCGAGCATGTCCGCCAGAAC
>NZ_RZOJ01000104.1:0-16298 GCF_003998845.1 Mesorhizobium sp. M4A.F.Ca.ET.022.05.2.1
GGCTATGACGACGAGCTGGTCACCGTCCGGTTTCCGCGGCGCGGCAGGCATGACGCCCCGACGGCGCGCTGGAAGAAGGCGTTTGGGCGCGTCGGGTCATGCCTGCCGAAGGCCGTGCGGAGCCCGACGCTGTTCATGGCGCATCCGCACGGCTTCCCGATCGGGCAGCGCAGGACGCTGGTCGACGGCATGACGCTCGACAGGCATCAAGCCGCCATGCCGATGGAATGGAAGCTCGGCTGGATCCGCCACTATGCGGTGAAGTCGCGGCAGGAATTGCTGAGCAAGCACGCCCGCGGCGGAGGCTTCACGCCGGCGAGCGAGGCGCCCTCGCTGGAAGAGTATATCGCGACGAGGGATCAGAATGACATTCTTGATCCGCTCGACGACGCGGCGATCGAGGTCCTGCGGGCCAAGGTGGCGGAGATAGTCCGCTCGCTCGATCCGGCGATCCTTGCGCAGACGCGGCCGCTTTTCCTTGACTGAGGATTGGTGGCCCGGCGCGCGATCCTCTCAAGCGAGGACAAGCGGCGCGGTACTCATCCCGTGAAACGACAGCGACGGGCGGCGCCTGGCGCCGGCGGCATCAAGCCGCCAGCCGGGAGCGCGGGTGAACAACGCCTCGAGCATCGCCGCGATCTCGATGCGGGCGACATGCTGGCCGAGGCAGACATGCAGGCCAGTGCCGAAGGTCAACGACAAGGCCAGCGAGCGGGTGAGGTCCAGCCGGTCACCGTCCGCGAACACCGCATCGTCGCGGTTGCCGCTGCCCAGCACCGCCACCACCGCCTCGCCGTTCGCGATCCCAACGTTGCCGAGGTCGATGTCTTCGGCCGCAATGCGCGCGACCGCGTATTGCACGGAGGCGCCAAAGCGCAGCAATTCGGCGGCCGCGCTGCTCCAGTCGACAAGCCGGCGCTCGAGCAGGGTGCGCTGCTCTGGAAAACGGTGCAGCGCGACCACGGCGTTGCCGAAAGCGTCGACGACGGTCTCCTGTCCGGCAAACAGCATGAACACGACGTTGGCCACCATGTCTTCGCGCGACCAGCGCCCTTCGGCGACTTCCCGCGCCATGCGGGCGACCATTCCGTCCGGCCGGAAGGCCTGTTGCGCCAGCCGCTCCTCGACAAAGGCCCGGCATTCGGCATAGGCCGCGGCGCTGGCAGCCGGCGGCTGGTCTGTTCGCAGGTCGAACGCACCAGCCATGCGGCTGGTCACCGATTTCAACGCCCATGGATCCTCGATCTCGATGCCCATGGTTTCCTGCAGCAGCCAGAAGGAGACCGGCACGGCGAGCCCGGCGACGGCATCGATGCGGCCGTCCGCCATCGCCCGGTCGACCAGCTCGCGGCTTAGCGCCCGCAGACCCTGTGTCAGCGCCTCGACGGTGGGTCTGGAGAGGAAGCCTGCAACCGGCCGGCGCAGCCCGCCATGCTGCGGCGGATCGGCGAGCATCACCGACCGGCTGAGCAGCGCCATTGGCGCCTGGTCGACAAGCTTGCGGCGGACCTCCTCATACCTGCCGGGCGGCGCCTGCAGCAGGGCGGGATGTTTCAGAACGCGGGACACCAGCTCATGGCTGAAGACGTAATGCGCGTCGGCGAGTTCGGGATAGGGCGCCGCGCCGCGCGCTATGCCGCCCAGTGCGCGCATCTCGGCAAAATGCGCGAACGGATCGTCGCCGAGCGCAAACGGATCGAAGAACGGAGCCGTCATGCTGCGGCCGGCTCGCACGTCATTTCTTGAGGTCCTTGGCCGAGATGACCCGGAAACCGCCGGACGCGGCATCCTGCGGGAAGAAATCCGGCATGACGTAGAGGAATTCGCAGTCGTAGACGCGGTAGTGCAGACGCAGAAGCGGATCGCGGATAATCTCTTCCAGCGGCGGCCTTATGCCGGTCTCGTTCCAGCGGTCTATGGTAGCGCGAAACCGCGGGTCGGCCCTGACCTGGTCGTCGTCGCCGCCGGATGAGCCGGCATAGGCCGAGCAGCGGCCGTCGCCGATCAGCCAGCGCGCGCCGAGGCGGTGGCCGTGGCGCTCCATCTCCTTCAGCAGCCGGATCGCCGTGTTGCCGCCGCGGTGGCTGGGGCGGACGCAGAGATTGTAGGCATAAAGAGAGTGCACCGGCTCGCTGCGCGGCAGCAACGCAAAGGCATCGAAATTCGCGGGAAAGTCTGCACGCACCAGCGGGTCCTGGCTGGTTTCGGTGAAGCAGAGCGTGCCGGCAAGCACGTCACCGTCGATCGCCCCCAGCATGGTGTGGCCAAGCGCCAGCCGGCGTCGGATGGTCGCCTCGCTGGCCTGCAGCGGGCCGGCCCAGGCGGCAGCTTCAAGCTCCATCAGCAGCGGCATGTCGTCCGCGTCCAGCTTCCGGATTGGAAGCGCATTATTCTCGACGTTCATCTCTCGGCCACCCGGCTTGCCCATGCGCTATAGGGCGCGTAGCAGCTTTTTGCTAGTCAGCAAGACTGCAGTTTGCAATTCTGCGGATGGGGGGCGCAATCGCTTGATATTCTACGTCACACATAGAAAGCACGCTTACACGCATGCGGTTGTGCTTCTCTATCACCGCACAGATCTGCAAGCATCGTTCCGGCTGGTTCGCTATGAGGATGCCGGATTGCTGCGCGGCGTTCGCGCCGGCGTGGTGATCTGGTCGGACATGGACCGGCTGACCGCCGAGGAGATGAAGCGGGCATCAGACCTGAGCGCCGCGCTGGCGCGGCTAGCGGGCCTGAAGCAGCTCAACCACCCGACCGCCAGCCTGCAGCGCTTCGATCTGCTGCGTGTGCTTGGTGACGATGGCGGCAACCTTTTTCGCGCGTTCAGGCTGGACCAGCTCGACGACACGATGCGCTATCCGGTCTTCATCCGTGACGAGGTGGGCGCACTCTACGAAGAGCCGCCGCTTCTGCACGATCGGCCGACGCTCGACGCGGCACTCGCCCGGCCGGACGGTCGCAGGCTGGTGCGGCCGATCGTGGTGGAGATGACCGGCGCGCCATGGCCGGACGGATACTACCGGAAATTCGCCGCCTATCGGGTCGGCGATACGATCTACGCCCAGCATATTGCCATGTCGAAATCCTGGTTCGTCAAGAATTCGAACGAGGAGCTCCTGCCGGCGCATATCGACGAGATCAGGGCCTACATTGCCGCGAACCCACATGCCGAATGGGTGATGCAGGTCTTCGAAAAGGCCCGTATGCAATACGGGCGCATCGACTACACGCTGACCAACGGCAAGCCCACAGTGTTCGAGATCAACAGCAATCCGACCGTGCTGAGCGACCCGCCGACGCCGTTCGCTACTTATGACCCGCAGCCTTTCGCCGACCTTCATGCCAACGCGCTGCTCGCGCTGCCCCAGGCGACAGCGCCGGATTCGTTGCCCGAAATCGACGCCGCCCACCGAGCGACGCTAGCCAAATTGCGGCGCCGCTACGAGTTCAAGCGGCTGAAGCTCGTGTTGAAGAAGCTCTTTGGGCGAAGTGGCAAAATCTGAAGCGCGATGCCTTGCCTATCGATCCGCGCGCGCGAAACAATGGCAATGTCGGGCCGACAGAAGCCCTGGCGGGCCGGCGTTTTGCGCCGGCCCGTTCGCGTATCCGCGTCAGGCGGCCTTGACCTTCAGGTCTTCCTCGCCGCGCACCATCTTCGTCACGCCGGCGAAGTCGAGCTTGCCGGAACCGAGCACCGGCACTTTTGCAACGACGCGCACCTCGGCAGGCACCATCAGGTCCATGGCGCTGTTGGCCTTGGCGAAGGCCAGGAAATCCGCGCGGGTAGCGTTCGCAGCCTCCGTGATCAGGATCAGCTTTTCGCCCTTGCGGGCATCCGGCACGGTTGCGACGGCCGACAGCGAGCCTTTCCACAATTCGCCGGCCAGCGCCTCGACGGCAGCCAGCGAGATCATCTCGCCGCCGATCTTGGCGAAACGCTTGGCGCGGCCGCGGATGGTGATGAAGCCCGCCTCATCGATGGAGACAACGTCGCCGGTGTCATGCCAGCCGTCTTCCAGCGGCTCGAGCGCGCCCGGCTTCTCGGCCCGCAGATAGCCTGACATGACATTCGGGCCGCGCACGTAGAGCCGCCCGCCATTCTCGACGCCGGGCACCGGATCCAGCCGATACTCCATGCCGGGCATGATTTTGCCGACGCTGCCGGACCGGTTGTACATCGGCGTGTTGATGGAGATCACCGGCGCCGCCTCGGTCACGCCGTAGCCCTCGAGGATGCGCAGGCCGAACTTCTCCATATAGGTCATGCGCGTCGCCGCCTTGACCGGCTCGGCGCCGGCAAAGCAGTAGCGCACCGAGCGGAAGTCGTAAGGATGCGCCGTGCGCGCATAGCCTGAGAGGAACGTGTCGGTGCCGAAGATGATCGTCGCATTCGACGCGTAGACCAGTTCAGGCACGATGCGGTAGTGCAGCGGCGAGGGGTAGAAATAGACCGGCACGCCCGAGATCAGCGGCAGCACCGTGCCCGCCGTCATGCCGAAGGAATGGAAGATCGGCAGCACGTTGAACACCTTGTCGCCCGAGTGGAAGTCGATGCGCGAGGCGGCCTGGGCGGCGTTGGCGAGGATGTTGCGGTGGGTAAGCACCACGCCCTTCGGCGTGCCTTCGGAACCGGAGGTGAACAGGATCACCGCCGCGTCGTCGGGCTTGCGGGCGACGCGCGGTGTGGTCTTGCGCAGCAGCCCGAGCAGCTTGTCCTTGAGGCCGATGCCGGCCCGCAGGTCGTCGAGCCAGACGATCTCCACCGAGCGGCCGATTTCCTCGACGACCGCGCCGAGCTTGGCCTGTTCGACAAACGCGCGGGAGGTGAGCACGGTCCTCACCTCGGCGGCCTTGCAGGCGGAGAGGATGTTCGCCGCACCCGCGGTGAAGTTGATCATCGCCGGCACCTTGCCGGCCGACATGACGCCGAGCAGCGTCGCGCATGCGCCGTTGGCATTGGGCAGCATAATGCCGATTGTCTGCTGGCTGGCATAGAGGTGCTCGAACTTCTCGCCGAGCACGGCGGCAGCCGTCAGCAGCTTGCCGTAGCTCAGCGAGCCGGTGACCGGGTCCTGCACGGCGAGCTGTTTCATGCCGCGCTCGTTCGCCGTCAGGATGATTTTCTCAAGCACCGTCTTGTCGATGTCCTCGGTGCGGAAGACGAGATCCGACATCACCTGATAGAGGGCGGCGCCCGCCGCGGTGCGACGCTGGCGGCCCTTGAACTCCTGCGGAACTTCGAGCTTCACCGGTTCCAGGATGGTCACCTTGACCTTCGGGAACAGGCGGCGGCGCACGTGCTGCGACGTCAGCCGCGAGAAGTAGCTTTTCTCCAGCCCGTCGATGCGCACCGGCACGACCATCGAGCCGGTCTTGTCGGCGACCATGGCGGCGCCGTCATAGACCTTCATCAGGCCTCCGGTGACGGTGATGCGGCCTTCGGGGAAGATGACCAGCGGATCGCCGCCCTGCACGATCTTGATCAGCGTGCGGGTCGACATCGGCTTGGCCGGATTGAGCGGCAGGGCGCGGGCGAGCTTCAGGAACGGCTTCATCCACCAGGCCTGCGCGATGGTGTGGTCGATGGCGAAGACCGGCTCCTCGTCGGTCAGCGTCAGGGCCAGCGGACCATCGAGGAAGCTGACATGGTTGAGCGCCAGGATCGGCGCCGGGCCGGCGGCCTTGAGGTTGTCCAGCCCCTCGACCTCCAGATGATGGAAGGCGCGGAACAGGATGGAGACGAAATCGCGGAAAGGATTCGTCGGCAGGTATTTCAGCATCAGCCAGGCGGCGACGGCATTGACCACGGCAAGGCCGGCCAGCACGCCGGCGATCGAGACGCCAGCGCCTTGGATGGCGGCGACGATGCCGCCGCCGAGGGTCATGAAGCCGGCGCTGACGACATTCACCGCGGCGACGACACGGGCGCGCCGGTCCTCCGGCGCCCAGGCCTGCACGGCCGCGAAGGTGGGAACGACAAGGAAGGCACCGGCGATCGCCAGGCCGGCGAGATCAATGGCGACTCGGATGGTGTTCGGGCCGGCGAAGAAGGCGCTGAGCGTCTGCGCCTGGGCGGAGGCCTGAAGGCCCCACACGCTCCAGGCGAGGTCCAGCCCGAACACGGCCATCAGCGCGGTGCCGACAGGGGCGGGCAACAGCACCATGCGTCCCTGCGACATCCAGGCGGCGATGGCCGAGCCGATGGCGACGGCGACCGCGAAGACCGCCAGATAGGCGGTCACGGCGATCTCGGTGCCGCCGAGCGAATTCTTGACCAGGGTTGGCAGGATGGAAAGGACGATGGCGCCGACCAGCCAGAACCAGGACGCCATCAGCGCCGCCCGCCAGATGCGTTGGTTGGTGCGCAATTCGCTGACCAGACGCCAGGTAGAGCGCAGGACATTCTTGTCGATCACCAGGTTCGGCGCGGCCGCACCGGTCGCCGGGATGTAGCGGCTGACGAGCCAGCAGCCGACGGCAAGCGCCATCATGATCGGTCCGAACACCGCAACGCCGATGCCGTCGGCGGAGACGACGCCGCCGGCGATGGTGCCGCCGAGGATGGCGGCGAAGGTGGCCGACTCGATCCAGGCGTTGGCGCGCGGCAGTTCCTTGCGCTCGAGGTGATCGGGCAGGATGCCGTATTTGATCGGGCCGAACAGCGCCGAAATCACGCCGAACAGGAACAGCGCCGTGAGCAGCACCGGAATGGACGACAGCGCGATGCCGATTACGGCCAGCAAGGCGGCGCCGATCTCGACGAACTTCAGCCTGCGCGCCACGAAAGCCTTGTCGAAGCGGTCGGCGATCTCGCCGCCAAGCGCGGACAAGAGCAGGAAGGGGGCCATGAAAATGGCGCCGGCCAAGGTCACCAATGACGCCGCCTGGTCCGCGGCAAGGGTGAAGAGGATGAGGAACACCAGCGTGTTCTTCAGGAAGTTGTCGTTGAAGGCGGACAGGAACTGCGTCCAGAAGAGAGGCGCAAAGCGCCGCGACATCATCAGATGGGTGTTCATGGCAAGTTCCATTGGGCAAGGCCATCGAGCAATCCGAGATGGATCGGTCAGCGGTTGCTTGCGCGGTTTGAGCCTCGTTTTAAGCGGGAAGCCGGTTAAACTTCGTTACTGCGGTTGATATCCATCATCAGCTTTTCGGTCTTGGCGCCTTGCAGCCTGTTGATGAACCGGCCCGTTTCCTTCGCGTCACGCAGCGTCTTGGTGATGGCGATGGACGTTTTCCAGGCACTCGACTGGTTGGAAACATAGCTGTTGATGGCCATCGATATGATCCTTTCGTTTCAGGGTTAAGCCGGGTCGGCGCTGGCTGGTTTCAGGGCCGGATACAATCAGCAGGCTTCGTCATCCTCTTCGCCGCCCATTTTCCATGAACGATGTTCATAACGCAATATAGCACATTGTGAACGGCGTTCAAGAGAAAAGTGAACAACGTTCAAAGTTTCAAATGAAGGCGACAAGAGGGGGGCTTCGCCTGGTTCGGCGACCGCGACCAATGAGCGGCAGCCGCGAGTATGGCGAGTTCAGCCTCGCCGATGCGGGATGTCACGCCTCGCCGGTCAGCCGTGCCGCAATCAGGCGCGCCGCCGTGACCGCAGCCTCGCCCTGTTTGGCCGCGACCGCATCGTCGACGCGGGATACGGGGGACGCCACCGCCAGCGCGCCGATCGGTTGGCCGTCGGCGCCGAGGATCGCGGCGCCGATGCTGTGCACGCCTTCCTCATAGCCCTGCGAGCTACGCGAATAGCCGCTTGCGGCGGCAAAAGCGATGGCTTTGGCCAGCGTGTCCGGTCCTGTCACCGTATGCGCGGTGAAGGCCTGCAAGGGCTTCTCCAGATAGGCGCTGACCACTTGCAGCCGCGACGCGGCGAGGAAGGCGATGCCGGAGGCCGTGCCGTGCAGTGGCAGGATCTGGCCGACGTCGACATTGACGCGGTTGGCCTTCGCCGACAGTTCGACATGCACGGTGAGCAGCGCGCCAGCGCTGAACTCCGACAGATGCACGGTCTCGCCGGTTTCGAGCGACAGCTCCCGCGCCACCGGCGCCGCCACGCGCACGAAAGGGAAATGCGCGTCGCGGATGCGGGCCAGCCGCGACAGGCCGGCGCCCAGCCGGTAGCGGCGGCTTTGCGGCTCCTGATCGATCAGCCGATGGTTGGCGAGCGCCATCAGCAAACGCCGGGCTGTCGCCTTGTCGAGGCCGGCCTTGCGGGCGAGGTCGGACAGCCCGATCTCCGGCTCGTCGAGCGTGAACAGCTCCAGCAGCGAGACCGCCTTGCCCACCGTGCTCATGATGCATTCTCCAAGATAGTTCGCATGTGAATTAACTTGACAGCAGCCGAGGTAGCCTGCAGTTTGTCTATAACATGCAAAACGATGGTTCAAATAGTGAACCGACAAGAAAATCATCTTGTGCCCAACTGACGGCACACAAGGGAGGCTTCGCCCCGTGACGGCTGCCAAAAACGCTTTGCATTCAAAGACAACCGGCGACCTGCTCGACCGCGAGCAACAGCGCTTCCTCGAAACCCACCCGCGCTCGGCGGCGGCGTGGGAAGAGGGCAAGAGGCATTTCCTCTATGGCGGTCCCTCGCACTGGATGCGCCGCTGGGCCGGCGGTTTCCCGGTCTATGCGGCGTCGGCCAGCGGCGCCCACATAAGCGACATCGACGGCCACGACTATGTCGACTTCGCCCTTGGCGACACCGGCGGCATGTGCGGCCATGCGCCGGAGGCGGTCACCCGCGCCGCCCTTCGCCAGTTGCGGAACGGCACCACGATGATGCTGCCGACCGAGGACAGCCTCTGGGTCGGCGCAGAGCTTACGCGCCGCTTCGGCCTGCCTTACTGGACGCTCACCACCTCGGCCACCGACGCCAATCGCGGCGCCATCCGCATTGCCCGCATAATCACCGGCCGCGACAAGGTGCTGGTCTTCTCCGGCTGCTATCACGGCGGCGTCGAGGAGGCGCATGTCGAGATCCGCGACGGCCGCGTCGGCCTGCGCAACACGATCCATCCCAACGGCGTCGACCATTCCGCCGTCTCCAGGGTTGTCGAGTTCAACGACGTCGCGGCGCTGGAGGAGGCGCTTTCAGCTGGCGACGTCGCCTGCGTGCTGACCGAGCCGCTGATGACCAATTTCGGCATGATTCCGGTCGCCGACGGGTTTCACCAGGCGCTGCGCGAGATCACCCGCCGCACCGGCACGGTGCTGATCATCGACGAGACCCACACCATCTCCAGCGGGCCGGGCGGCTACACCGCTCAGCACGGGCTGGAGCCGGATATGCTGGTTGCCGGCAAGGCGATTGCCGGCGGCATCCCGGCCGGCGTCTTCGGCGTCTCGCGGGAGATCGCCGAGCGGTTGTGGGCGATCGTGCCGATGGTCAATCCGCGCGTGCGCCAGTCGGCGCATCTCGGCATCGGCGGCACGCTCGCCGGCAATGCGCTGACCGTCGCCACCATGCGCGCGGTGCTGGAGGAGGTGCTGACCCCCGCCAATTTCGAGGTCATGATCGCCAATGCCTCGCGCCTGGCCGAAGCCGCGCGCGGCATCATCAGCGCCAGCAGATTGCCCTGGCATGTGACGCAGGTCGGCGCCCGCGCCGAGATCATGTTCATGCCCGCACCGCCGACGAACGGCGCCGATGTCATTGCCGGCCGGCGCGGCGACCTCGAGACGCTGCTGCATGCCTTCTACATGAACGAGGGCATATTGGTGACGCCGTTCCACACCATGTTCCTGATGTGTCCGGCGACGTCGCCGGCCGACGTCGACCGCCACACGGAAGTCTTTGCCCGCTTCGTCGATCTCGTCCGCGGCGCGGGGGTCGTCTGAAGCCGACATTACCGGCCCAGCCTGATCAGGAAACCGAACGTTAGACAAGGAATTAACTTTGCGGAGGCTGGAGCTACACCAGCGCGCCGCAAACGGCTATCTATCGTCGCGGAATCATACTTCGGGGTCATGAGAGGCGCGGCTTGCAACTGGACCTGAAAACCATTGAAGCGCTTGCCCCTGACCAGGCCTCGCTCAGCGCCGCCTCGAAGCTGACCAAGCGGTCGAACTGGCCTCGGCTCGAGACAAATGAGCAACTGGGGCTCATCTGGGGCGAATGCCAGGGCTCGGGATCGAATCCCTACCGTGTAGCATTCGATACCGGCGACCATGGCTACAAATGCACCTGTCCGTCGCGGAAATTCCCGTGCAAGCACATACTGGGGCTGATGTGGATCGGCGCCACCGCGCCGGCCAGCTTCGATCGCGTCGAGCAGACGCCGGATTGGGTCAACGACTGGCTCGGCCGGCGCCGCCGGCCCGGGCAGCCAGCGACGCAGGCGGCGGCAAACTCGGAAGGCAAAAGCATCGACGAGGCATCGCGGCCCGAGCAGAGCGCTCCGGTCGAAGATGCCGTGGCCGCTGAACGCCGCGAGGCGGCACAGCGCAAGCGGGCCGAGGACACGCGAAGCGCCGTGGCGGCAGCGCTGGACGAGCTCGATCAATGGATAGCCGACCAGCTCCGGCTCGGCCTTGCCGGGTTCGTCGATGCCTGCAGCGAGCGCTGCCGCCGCATTGCAGCCCGGCTGGTCGACCTCAAGGCCACAGCGCTTGCCGGCCGCGTCGACGAGTTGCCGGCGCGGTTGATGGCGCTGCGCGGCGAGGAGAAGCCGGATGCCGCGATCCGCGAGCTCGGCAAGCTGGTGATGCTCGCCAAGGCTTGGCGCGCCACGCCCGATGATCCCGAGCTGAAACGACTTGTGTCGACATCTGAGACGCGCGAGCAGGTCCTCGCCAACCCCGAGGCCGTTCAGGTCGAGAGCGATTGGGAGGTGCTCGGCGAGAAGATAGAAACCCGCCGCGACGGTCTCGTCAGCCATGCGACATGGCTGCTCGATCTGAAGAGCCCGGCGCCGCGATTTGCCGTTCTGCTCGATTTCTTCCCGGCTTCGGCCGGGCGCCGGTCCGGCGCCTTCGCGCCGGGAGATCGCTTCAAGGCCAAGCTCGTATTCTATCCATCGCGCAATCCGCTACGGGCGCTGGTCGTGGAACGGCTCGGTGATTCGGCACCAGGCGCTTGGCCAGCCTTCGGCTCGGACGCAGCCGGCGATCCGCTTGCCGCATATGCCGCCTTCCAGGACGGCGCGCCATGGCTGTCGGATTGCCCGGTCATCCTGCCTGCCGGCGCGATCGCGCTGGACGAGAAGGAAGGCGCCTGGTGGCAGGCTGCGGGCGATCCGCACGGCATTGCCCTGCCTGTCGCGGGATCGGTCAACCAGACATTGCTCGGCCTCGAGCTTGCAGCCACGGCGGCGCTCTGGAACGGCGCCAGGCTCGAGCTTCTTGCGTCGCAGAGCAATATGGGGAGGCTCGATCTGTCGTGAACGAACTCGAGCAGGCAGGGCTGGCAAGGTTGCGCGACGGCTGGATTTCCGGCGGCGCCGCTTTCGAACTTGCCCCTGCCGAATGGAAGGAAGTGGCGGCAGCGGCCAGCCCGGACGAGCAGCAGAGGCGGCTGCTGGCCATTGCCGCGCAGGCGCTCGATGTCGCGCTTCGGCCGGCGGCGGCGAAAACCTTGAACCGCCGTCCGCCGCTGCCGGTGCTGGCCATGCCGACGCTCCCGGAACGGCTGCGGCCGTTGCTGCGTGCCGCATTGAAATATGCAGCCGAAGTGAGGCTCAAGACCCGCGTGGCCGCGCTCGTCGCCAGCCGCGGCTTTGTGCTGCATCCGATGGATTGGATGCCCGCTGCGTCGGATCAGGAAAGTCCCGAGGTCTATGCCCCCTGGGTCGACTGGCAGGCAGGCGCGGACGGTGAGAAACAGTCTCGACGCGAGCAACTGACTGCGGAGACCTGGGATGATTTCTATCCCGCGGCGCGCCGTACCGCGCTGATCGATTTGCGGCGCACCATGCCTGCCTCGGCGCGGACGCTGATCGAGACAAAGGGGGCAAGCGAGCCTGCGGAGGTCAGGCTTGCGCTCGTCGAACTCATGCGCTTCGGCCTGGGTGCCGATGACGTTCCGTTCCTGAAGAGCCTGTCCGCCGATCGCTCCGGCAAGGTGCGCGAAATGGCCGGCCGGCTCCTGGCAAGGTTGGGAGAGCATGGCAATCCGGCTGATGGTGGGTCGGAAGATCCGACAGCCGAGCTCGCCGCTTTCATCGAGGAAGGCAAATCCGGCTTCATTCGCCGCCGCACCACCTACGCACCGACAAAACTCAAGTCGCCTGCGCAACAAGCCCGTCGCGCCGACTTGTTCGCATCCTGCTACCTCGGCGATCTTGTCGCTCGCTTCGGCAAGACAGAGCCTGAATTCATCGGCGCATGGCAATTCGGCGTCGATGACAATGCCGATCGTTTTCTCGTTCTAATGGTCTCGGTGTCCGGCAGCGATGCGGCGGTGGCCTGTTTGGCGGATATGCTTGTCGCCGAAGGCGGCAAGCTGGCGCTTCTCGTCCTCCAACTCATGTTGCGTTTGGACGGCGGCAGGAAGCGTCTCCTGATCAGTCAGATCCTGAATGACGCGCAGAATCTGCACGCGCTAAATCAGGTCGAAGGCGCCGAAGCAGGCTGGCTGGAATGGGGCGACCTCGCAAAAGGCAAGACGCTTTCGGCGCTGCGCTCCGCCGTCTCGGGCGACAACGACGTCATGAAACGAAGCGCCGAGCAGTATCTCGAGGCCATAGGCTTTCTCGCCACGGCGGCGACGGCGGAGAAATTGATCGGCGAGGTCGTCGCCGCCGGCCTGCCGCCCGCATCCCCATCGCTCGGCCTGCTGCGGATCAACGCGGCGCTGGCCGAAAAGCCTTCCCAATCCAACAGATGATCAACCCGGAGATGATCGCATGAACGCAGCCATCCGCCTTCCGGCCGAGCAGGTCTATGCCGCCGAACTGCAGGCGCTCTCGCGCGGCGACGACCGCCAGAAGCCCGCCGGCTGGAGTCTGTCGCCGAAGGCCGTGCTTACCTATCTGATGGGCGGCAAGGCGAACGACGGCACGGTGATTTCGCCGAAATATGTCGGCCGCCGGCAATTGATGGAAACGGCGGTGGCCACGCTCGCGACCGATCGCGCTCTGCTTTTGCTCGGCGTGCCGGGAACGGCGAAATCCTGGGTTTCGGAACATCTCGCCGGCGCCATCATGGGCAATTCCACGCTGATCGTGCAGTGCACCGCCGGAACCGACGAGAACCAGATCCGCTACGGCTGGAACTATGCCCAGTTGCTGGCGAAGGGCCCGAGCCAGGAGGCGCTTGTGCCGACGCCGCTGTACCGCGCCATGCAGGAAGGCAAGCTCTGCCGCCTGGAAGAGCTGACGCGCATGGGCTCCGACGTGCAGGACACGCTGATCACCGTGCTGTCGGAAAAGATGATGCCGGTGCCGGAGCTCAACACCTCGATCTACGCCCAGCGCGGCTTCAACATCATCGCCACCGCCAACAACCGCGACAAGGGCGTCAACGAACTCTCCTCGGCTCTGAAGCGCCGCTTCAACGTCGTGGTGCTGCCTCTGCCCGGGGACATGGCGGAAGAGGTTTCGATCGTTTCCAGGCGCGTCGGCGAGATGGCCGGCGGATTGGACCTGCCAGTGCCGAAGAATGTCGGCGAGGAGATCGCCCGCGTGCTCACCATTTTCCGCGAGTTGCGCTCCGGCGCGACGGCCGACGGCAAGGTGACGCTGAAGACGCCATCTGGCTCGCTCTCCACCGCCGAGGCGATCGCAACCGTGATCAGTGGCCTCAGCCAGGCGGCATGGTTCGACGACGGCAAGTTTCACGCCGAAGGTTTGGCGCCGAGCCTTGTCGGCGCGATCGTCAAGGATCCGGTTCAGGACAAGGTCGTGCTGGAGGAGTATCTGGAGACGGTGCTGAAGAAGCGGTCGGACTATGCCGGCTACTACGCGGCGCTCAACGCGGCCATCTGAGCCATGACTGAGGGCGGCATCAGTTATTTCGGCATCCGCCACCACGGACCGGGCTCCGCCGAGAGCCTGGTCAAGGCATTGCAGGAATTGCAGCCTGTCGCCGTGTTGATCGAAGGGCCGGTCGATGCGTCGCCGCTGTTGCCGCTGCTCGCCAGCCCCGACATGAAGCCGCCGGTGGCGCTGCTCTGCTATCCCGAGGACGATCCGGCCGCGACCAGCTTCTGGCCGTTCGCCGAATTCTCGCCGGAATATCAGGCGGCGTTGTGGGCGGTCGCCAACAAGGCGGCGCTGCGCTTCATCGATCTGCCGTCCGCGGCGCGGCTGGCCGAGAAGGCGCCCGAAAGTCCGACCGACACCGATACCGCCGAAGCGGAACCTGTCGAAGAGCAAGGCGAGGAAGCGACGCGCATCCAGGATCCGATCGGCACCCTGGCGCGCGCCGCCGGCTACGAGGATGGCGAAAGCTGGTGGTCCGATATCATCGAGCAGAATCCCGCGCCGGGGCCGATCTTCGCGGCCATTGCCGACGCGATGACGACGCTGCGCGACGGCGAGGGTGTGATCGGCAAATTCGAGGCGATGCGCGAGGCGCACATGCGGCTGGAAATCGCAGTCGCGCGCAAGGAGTTCGATGGGCCGCTAGCGGTCGTCTGCGGCGCCTGGCACGTGCCGGCCTTGCAGGCGGCGCATACGCAAAAGAGCGACCAGGCCCTGCTCAAGGGAATGGCCCGCCGCAAGACCATGATGACCTTCGCGCCGTGGACGGGGCCGCGCCTGGCGCTCGGCTATGGCTACGGCGCCGGCGTCGTTGCACCCGGCTGGTGCAAGCATCTGTGGCAGACGCGTGCGCAGGGCGACTCTTCCATCCTGTGGCTGGCGCGGATCGCTTCGGTCCTCAGGGCGAAAGGCCACATGATCTCGACCGCGTCGCTGATCGAGGCGGAACGTCTGGCGCGCGCGCTTGCGGCCATCCGCGAACGGCCGAAGCCGGGTTTCGAGGAACTGCGCGACGCTTCGATCGCAGGGCTGTTCAACGGCGAGGCCCTGCTGTGGAAGATGGTCGAGGCCGAATTGCTGCTAGGCGCCGATGTCGGCGAGATACCGCCGGACACGCCGCTGGCGCCGCTGATCGATGACCTGCAGCGCAACCAGAAGACGGCGCGGCTGAAGCCCGAGGCCTTGGAACGGGAGCTCTCCATCGACCTGCGCAGCGAGAGCGGGCTGTTTCGGTCGACGCTGCTGCACCGGCTGAACGTGCTTGGCGTGAACTGGGGCAAGCTGACCGACACCGGGCGCAGCCGCGGCACCTTTCGCGAGCGCTGGATGCTGGCCTGGCAGCCGGAGTATGCCGTTCAACTGGTCGAGAACCTGGTCTACGGCCCGACCATCGAGAAGGCCGCCAACGGCCGCCTGGTTCAGATGATCGCCGCCGCCGCGACACTCGACACCCTGGCCGCGCTGGTCCAGGGCGCCATCACGGCGGCTCTCAGTGAAGCTTCCGCTGCTGGCCTCGTCGCGCTGGAGGAAAAAGCGGCACACAGCAGCGAATGCCTGGAACTTCTGGCTTCGGTGCCGCCGCTGGCCGACATCATCCGCTACGGCGAAGCGCGCAAGACCGAGACGGAGCGCCTTGCGGGCCTACTGGAGCGGCTAATCGTCGAGGGCTCGATCGCGCTGCCCTACGCCGCGCGCGATCTCGACGTTCAGGCCGCCGCGGCGTTGATCGGCGCGATGCGCAAGGCCGACGAGGCGATCAGGCTGGTGGAGCCGGGCGAGGATGTCGTGGATGCCTGGCGCGGCGGCCTCGCGGCCGTGCTCGATTCGTCGCGATCGACAGCGCTCGTTGCCGGTTGGGCGGCCCATCTGCTCTACGAGGCCGGACGGCTCTCCGCAGAGGGCGCGGCCGACCTTTTGGCAAAGCGCCTGTCACCCGGGACGCCGGTCATCGACGCTGCCGCTTTCTTCGAGGGCTTCTTCAGCGGCGCCGGTCAGCGACTGATCTATGACGAGGGTCTGCGCGGCGCCGTCGATGCATGGCTTGCCTCACTCGACGAAGAGGCCTTCGTTGCGCATCTGCCCTTGCTGCGCCGCGTCTTCTCCAACCTCGACAGCATGGAGCGCCGGCGTTTGATCGAAGCGGTGCTCGGCAAAGGAGCGAGCCTGCCCGCCGGGCTGACGCCGACGCCCGACGGCGGCGAAGCCTGGCGCCGGCACTTTGGTCTCCTCGGCAAGCTGCTTTCAGGGGAGCCCAGCCATGGATGACGATGCGATCGGGCCGGACCTCGAGCCGACGGGAGGAACGCGGGAACGCCGCTGGCGGCTGGCGATCGGCGCCGACGATGCGTCGTCGTCGGC
>NZ_RZOJ01000105.1:0-16256 GCF_003998845.1 Mesorhizobium sp. M4A.F.Ca.ET.022.05.2.1
GTGCTGGACCGCCAGTTTGGCGATCTCCTCCGGCGTCTGGAACATCGGACCGACGGTGACGTCGAAGCCGAGATCGGCAAAGGCGGTGGCGATAACCTTCTGGCCGCGGTCGTGGCCGTCTTGGCCCATCTTGGCCACCAGGATGCGCGGCTTGCTGCCGGACTTCTTCTCGAACGTCGCGATCTTGTCCCGCAGTCTGTCGACCGCCGGATTGTCGCCGAGCGCATCGCGGTAGACGCCGGAGATCGTCTGCACCGAGGCGACATGACGCCCAAAAACCTTCTCCAGCGCCAGCGATATCTCGCCGACGGTCGCGTTGGCGCGCGCCGCGCGGATGGCGAACTCCAAGAGGTTCTCGCCGCTCTCCGCCGCGCGGGTCAGTGCTTCGAGCGCACTGTCGACCGCGCCGACATCGCGCGTGCCTTTCAGCCGCTGCAGCTTCGCCAGCTGCCTGGCCTTGACCTCGGCATTGTCGATCTTCAGCACGTCGACCTCGATGTCGGTTTGAGGCCGATGCGCGTTGACGCCGACCAGCGTCTGCTCGCCGGAATCGATGCGCGCCTGGGTGCGGGCGGCGGCTTCCTCGATGCGCAGCTTGGGAATGCCTTTCTCGATCGCCGCGGCCATGCCGCCAAGGCTCTCGACCTCCTCGATGTGGGCGAGGGCGCGCGCCGCCAGGTCATGCGTCAGCCGCTCGACGAAGGCCGAGCCGCCCCACGGGTCGACGACGCGCGTGGTGCCGGATTCCTTCTGCAGGATGAGCTGGGTGTTGCGGGCGACGCGGGCCGAATGGTCGGTCGGCAGCGCCATCGCCTCGTCGAAGGAATTGGTGTGCAGCGACTGCGTATGGCCTTGTGTCGCCGCCATCGCCTCGATCATGGTGCGGGTGATGTTGTTGTAAGGGTCCTGCGCCGTCAGCGACCATCCCGAGGTCTGGCAATGGGTGCGCAGCGACAGTGAGCGCTCGTCCTTCGGCGAAAAGTTCTTCTTCATCAGGCTCGACCAAAGCAGGCGCGCGGCCCTGAGCTTGGCGACCTCCATGAAGAAGTCCATGCCGACGGCCCAGAAGAAGGAAAGCCGCGGCGCAAAGCGGTCGATGTCGAGGCCGGCGGCGACACCGGCGCGGGCATATTCAATGCCGTCGGCGATGGTGTAGGCGAGCTCGAGGTCCGCCGTCGCACCGGCTTCCTGCATGTGGTAGCCCGAGATCGAGATCGAGTTGAACTTCGGCATGTTTCGCGAGGTGTAGGCGAAGATGTCCGACACGATCCGCATCGAGGGTTTTGGCGGATAAATGTAGGTGTTGCGGACCATGAACTCCTTCAGAATGTCGTTCTGAATGGTCCCGGCGAGATCCTTCTGCGCAACCCCCTGTTCCTCCGCTGCCACGATGTAGAGCGCCATGACCGGCAGCACCGCGCCGTTCATGGTCATCGACACCGTCATTTCGCCGAGCGGAATGCCGTCGAACAGCTGGCGCATGTCGAGGATGGAATCGATGGCGACTCCCGCCATGCCGACATCGCCTGCGACGCGCGGATGGTCGCTGTCATAGCCGCGATGGGTGGCGAGGTCGAAGGCGACCGACAGGCCCTTCTGCCCGGCGGCGAGGTTGCGCCGGTAGAAGGCGTTTGATTCTTCCGCCGTCGAGAACCCCGCATATTGCCGGATCGTCCAAGGCTGCTGGACATACATCGTCGGGTAGGGGCCGCGCACGAAGGGCTGCAGGCCCGGATAGGTGTCGAGATGCGACAGGCCCCTGAGATCGCCCTGCGTGTAGAGATGCTTCACGGCGATGCCCTCCGGCGTCATCCGCAGCCCCTTGATCTCGACCGGCGCGCGTCCTGGCGCGGACCAGCCGATCTGGCTGAAATCGGGGATCATGCGCCGGCTCCGATCGATTGGTCGATGCGCACCGGAAACAGCGGCTCGCAGGTCGCGACACCTTCCGTCAGCGCCGGTCTCCGCTCGGCCGGCAACGTCTCGACCGGGCGTTCGCTGCCGGCACGGAACAGCGTGGTGCCGATGATCGCGCGCGAGCCGGTCCGGTATTCGGCATTGCGCTTTGCCGCGGCGGTCTGGACGCGGTTCTGGACATAGCCTTGCTGCAGGCTCGTCAGCACACCGCCTTCGGCCTCGATGCGCTGGAATTCTTGCCAGGCGGCCGCGCAGAGATCATTGGTCAGCGCCTCGACGGCGCCCGATCCGCCAGCAGGGTCGGCGACATGGTCGACATGGCTTTCCTCGGCCATGATCAACTGCGCGTTGCGGGCGACGCGGCGGGCAAAGCCGGCCGGCAGCCCATGCGCTATTGTGTGCGGCAGGATGGAGATCGAATCGGCCCCGCCGGCGGCGGCCGCGAAACAGGCGATCGCCGTGCGCAATATGTTGGTTTCCGGATCCGCCGTCGTCATCATGCGATACGACGTCTCGGCATGGATGCTGGCCGTCGAGGCCGGGATCGAGCAGACTTCCTGGATGCGGGCCCACAGCCGGCGCAGCGCTCGCACCTTGGCCATCGACAGCAACTGGTCCTGGTCGACGCTGAGCGCGAAGCCGATATGGGGCGCTGCATAGACCAGCGGCTGGCGCGCCTTCTCGAACATCCTGAGATAGGAGACCGCGGAGGCGAGCATGGTGCCGAGCTCCTGCGCCTCGGTGGCGCCGGCATTGTGGAAGACGCGCCCGTCTGCCTCGAGCAGCACGCCGGGCACCCCCATGGAGAAGAAATGCGCCATCGATTGCGGCATAGATTCCTGCAGCGCCTCGATCGACATGCGCAGCCGGCCGGTGCCGGCGAAGATCGCCGCCGGATCGATGCCGAAGGAGAGGTTGAGCTTAGTCGGATCGGAGCGGCGCTTGCCGAGGAACGCTATCAGCCAGTCGGCCACCGCGCGGCTCCAGGGATGCGCATCGATGCGGACCTGGACGCGGTTGAGCGGCACGCCGTCGAGCACGGTCTCCAGCGCCTCGGCCGTCCGCGGCAGGCCATAGCCGAAAGCGTTCGGCGCCCCTTCGAAAACCAGCGACAGGCCGGTGGCGCCCTGCGCGACATCCTCCAGCGCCTGCGCCCTGGCGCGGGCGACATCCGGATCGTCGACGCGCTGGCTGACGATCCACGCCGCTGCGGGATTTGCCCTGACCAGCGGTTCCATGGTGACCGCACGCTCATAGAGCGGCTCGATGCGGATGCCGTCGTCGCTGTGCGAAACGAGCCTCTCCTCGAAGGAGCCTCCGGCAAGCGCCTTTTCGGCGAGCGCCAGCCAGCGCTGGCGGTCAGCGTTCTGAAGGTCGACTTCCCTGGTCAAGGCGCCGGCGCCCATCCGCTCTCCTCCCTTACAGCGCCGCGCATCTCCTGGACACGTCGCGGACGCCGTAGCACCTTTGATTCAGCGCATGATCCTTTCGCGGTCATGCGCCGTCTGCCGCATCAATCGAACCGTTAGTCTAAGGTTCCATGCCCGATATCACAATGCGCTGCCCATGCGGCCGGGTGAACCACCAATCGATTGCCAAACATGCCCAAAATCCACAACTTGCCACAAGCCCGTCAAGACCCAGCTTTGGGCTGGGTTCCAATTCCGATCGCGATTGGACGCCCAAATTGCGATAGGGGCCCAAATTGCGATAGGAGCCCAAATTGCGATAGGAGCCCAAATTGCGATAGGAGCATTGTCGCTGCCGCGTCGCGTCACTATACCTCAGGCGTGGCCTTTTGCTTTGACTTCATCAGGTTCGCGGAGACCGACATATGGCTGACGACAAGAGTATTTTCATCGGCGCCAGCCGCAAGCCCGACGACAGCTACCAGCGCCCCGAACAGCTTCTGCTGCAATATGGCAACCGCCACGGCCTGATCACCGGCGCCACCGGCACCGGCAAGACGGTCAGCCTGCAGATCCTCGCCGAAGGTTTTTCCAACGCCGGCGTGCCGGTTTTCTGTGCCGACATCAAGGGCGATCTTTCCGGCATCGCCATGATGGGCGAAGCCAAGGATTTCCTGGTCAAGCGCGCCGAGCAGGTGAAGCTTGAGCCGTACGACTTCCAGCAATTCCCGGTCATCTTCTGGGATCTGTTCGGCGAACAGGGCCATCCGATCCGCGCCACCATCTCGGAGATGGGTCCGCTGCTGCTCTCGCGCCTGATGAACCTCACCGAGGCGCAGGAGGGCATCATGAACATCGCCTTCCGCATTGCCGACGAGGAAGGCCTGCTGCTGCTCGACCTCAAGGATCTGCAGGCGCTGCTCGCCAACATCGCCGAGCGTGCCGACGAGCTCAGCGCCCGCTACGGCAATGTGACGAAGCCATCCGTCGGCGCCATCCAGCGCACCCTCCTGGTGCTGGAACAGCAGGGCGCGGCGAACTTCTTCGGAGAGCCGGCGCTGCGCATCGCCGACATCATGCGCACCACCCGCGACGGCCGTGGCGCGATCAGCGTGCTTGCCGCCGACAAGCTGATGATGAACCCGCGCCTCTACGCCACCTTCCTGCTCTGGCTGATGTCGGAATTGTTCGAGGAACTTCCCGAGGTCGGCGATCCTGAAAGGCCGAAGCTGGTCTTCTTCTTCGACGAGGCGCATCTCTTGTTCGAGGACGCGCCGAAGGTGCTGATCGATCGCGTCGAGCAGGTGGTGCGGCTGATCCGCTCCAAGGGCGTCGGCGTCTATTTCGTCACCCAGAACCCGCTGGATATTCCCGAAAAGGTCCTGGCCCAGCTCGGCAACCGCGTCCAGCATGCGCTGCGCGCCTATACGCCACGCGAGCAGCAGGCGGTGCGGACGGCCGCCGACACCTTCCGGCCGAATCCCGATTTCGACTGCGCCACGGCCATCACGCAGCTCGGCACCGGCGAGGCGCTGGTCTCGACCCTGGAGACCAAGGGCGTGCCGTCCATGGTTCAGCGCACGTTGATCCGGCCGCCATCGTCTCGGCTTGGCCCGATCACGCCGGACGAGCGCCGCCAGCTGATCGCCGAGAGCCCGGTTACGGGGCAATACGACCAGACCATCGACCGCGAATCGGCCTTCGAGATGCTGCAGAAGAAGGCCAGGGAGGCGCAGGAGGCCGAGCAGCAGGCGCAACAGGCCGATAGCGGCCGCTCGCGCTGGACCATCCCTGGGTTCGGTGACGATCCTGCCCCGCAGTCCGGCGGCCGCCGCGCGCCGGCGCCGCGTCCCTCCAACCGCCAGACGGTAGCCGAGGCGGCGATCAAGTCGGTGGTGCGCTCGGTCGGATCGTCCGTTGGGCGCGCGATCGTACGCGGGATTCTGGGCAGCCTGGCCAGGGGGCGGTAGGATGGTTCGGGTGGCGGCTATCAAGCTCGACACCAACGCTGTCTTTTGCCGCAACTGCTGGAACTGCTGTGACCGTGGCGGCGCGAAGGCAGCAGGGCGCTGCCTCAGATATTCTCCGGCGTGACGATCTCGAAGGGGATGGACCGCTGAAGGGTAGCGATAGGTGCCTGCGGTCCAATGACATCGATCATGGTCTGCACGAGAAGGGCGGAGGTCGCCTCGAGCGGATGACAGAGAGCTGCCGTGATCAATCCTTCCGACGTGATGGCGAGCAGGAAAAGCCGCGGCGAAAGAACCAGGCAAACCGGCTCAGATCCGGCATGACGGACTCACGACGGGATGAGAGGTGCGACCTCGCGGTCCGAAAGCCGGTCACTTGCCGCAAGGCCGGACACGACACCGGCGCGATCGGCCGCGTTGCGGTTCTGGCTCATCTTGCGCTTGCCTTCCAGCCTCGCGACCGGCATGCGCAGGCCGACGATCCCCCTGAGCTGCGACTGAATGAACTCCGGCGGAGCATCCGACACGGACCACGGTGTGGCGCGCCCGCCTTCATGCAGATTGGTCAGACGCGTCACCACCTCGAGCAGCCTGTCGGCGTCGTCGAAGAATTCGACCGGCCCATAGGAGTGGATGGCGACATAGTTCCAGGTCGGCACGACCTTGCCGGTTTCCTGTTTGGTTTGATACCACGCCGGCGTCACGTAGGCGTCCGGCCCCATGAAGATCGCCAGGCCATCACCCAGCACGGGTGCGCGCCACTGCGGATTTGCCTTCGCGACATGGCCGTAGATTGTGCCGTGCTCGCCCTCGCTCTCGTCGAGGAAAAGCGGCAATGGCGTCGCCAGCAGTCCTTCCGCGGTGGCGGTGACCAGGGTCCCCAACCGCGCCGCGCGGATCGTCGCTCTCAGGCTCTCCTTGTCGTCATCCCGGAAGGCAGGCGGTATGTACATGATGAACTCCTTGCGTCGCAGCTGAAGATGCCTGATGTCTGGCTTGCCTGGAATATCCAGTTTTGAGGTTTTTCGGTGGTCCAGTTGGAGCAGGATCGTGTCGCGCGCCGGATCATCGCGGCAATCAAGGAACAGATCCACAGCGGCGCCTACCAGCCCGGCGACCGCCTACCCTCGACGCGGGCCTTCGCCGCCGAATGGGGCGCGTCACGAACTACGGTGACGGCGGCCTATAATCAGCTGAACGCCGAAGGCTATCTGATCATCCGCCATGGGGCGCGTGCCGTCGTTGCTGCAGGGTTGGAGAGGGCGACGGGGGAGGCGCCCGTATCGACCGCCCCGCCTCGGAACCTTTCGGCATTCGCGCGCCGGCTGCTGGCTTTGCCTCCGCCACCGGAGCAGCAGCCGGGCAAGGTCGCGGATTTCCGCTATGGCGATCTGTCCGGGGCAGACTTTCCGGTGCTGGCCTGGCGACGGGCGTCCAACAAAGCCATCCTGCGACGCGGCGCGCGGCTGCGCTACGGCGATCCGCAAGGATCTTCGGCTCTCCGCGTCGCGCTTCAGGGCTATCTCTGGCGCGCTCGCGGCATCAACTGCGTGCCGGACCAGATCGTCATCGTGAACGGCTCGCAGCAGGGGCTCGACCTCTGCTCACGGCTGTTGCTCGACCCCGGCAACCCCTTCGTGATCGAAAACCCGGGATATCCGCTGGCTCGCCATGCCTTTGCCGCGGCAGGCGGCGTCGCGGTTCCCGTTGCCGTCGACGCGGACGGGTTGAGGACGGATGCGCTGCCGCCAGCCCGCCTCGCCTGCGTGACGCCGTCGCACCAGTTCCCGCTCGGAAGCGTGCTTTCGGCGACGCGGCGGCGTTCCCTCCTGGCATGGGCCACGGCGACAGGCGCCTACATCGTTGAAGATGACTATGACGGCGAGTACCGCCACGACATCGTTCCCATCCCACCCCTGCAGACCCTCGGCGCGGAGTCAGTCATCTATGTGGGGACGTTCTCCAAGACGCTCTCGCCCACTTTGAGGCTTGGCTATCTCGTCATCCCAACCGGCCTGTGCCGGGCGTTCAGCGAGGCGAAGCGCCTGACCGACCGGCATGCGCCCATGTTGGAGCAAGACGTGTTGGGTGACTTGCTGACGAGCGGCGCCTACGAGCGTCACGTCCGCAGCATCCGCAGAAAGAATGCTGAGCGCAGGCAGGTGCTGCTGCAGGCATTGGCCGACCGTCTGGGCCCGAGGGTCACCGTTGCGGGAGCCGACACGGGCCTTCATGTCGTGGCCTGGATGCACGGCATCGCCGCCGGGCGCGAGACCGCAATCATCGCGGCCGCGCGCGCTGCCGGGATCGGTCTCTACCCGGTATCGCCGCTCTACGACCCGAGCGGGCCTCGGCCGGAAACGGCTGGCTTCATCATGGGGTACGCCGGGCTTGACGCGGAAGCGGTGCGGCGCGGCGTTGCGGTGCTGGCGAGGATACTGGCCGAACACCGCTGACGAACCCAAAGCTCAGAAGATCTCGTTCGTGAGCCGCTTCACCGGACCGAGCAGGATCGAGCCGGTCGGTACGCCGGCATCGATCGGGATGGCCCTGCGATCCGGCATGTCGGCCACCGGCGCGCCGATATCGGCGGTCACGATGACCGGGGTTTTGCTGGGCACGCGATCATAGAGGTCGACAATATCCTGGTTGATCAGGCGCACGCAGCCCGACGACACGGACTTACCGATCGACCACCATTCCGGCGAGCCGTGCAGCCGGTAGAGCGTGTCCTGATCGCCCTGGAAGAGGTATAGCGCGCGGGCGCCGAGCGGGTTCTTCAGGCCGCCGGGCATGCCACCGTTCTTGGCGCTGTATTGGGTCAGTTCCGGCTGGCGGGCGACCATCTCATCCGGCGGCGTCCACTTCGGCCATTTCTGCTTCCACTGCACCACGGCATCGCCCGACCACTCGAAGCCGGCGCGGCCGAGGCCGACGCCGTAGCGGATCGCCTGGCCGCCCTCACGCACGAGGTAGAGGAAGTGGTTGGTCGTATCGACGACGATGGTGCCCGGCCGCTGGCCGGTCGGGTCGGGAACGATCTGGCGCAGGAATTGATGATCGATCTTGTTGACCGGAATGGCCGGCAGGTCGAATCCGTTGTCGGACGTCGCCCCATACATCGTCTCGTAGTCGCCGAGCGGCGGATCGACATAGGCGGGCGGTGGCGGTTGCGCAGGCTCTGGAGCCGGACCGGTGGTCGTGCAGGCGGAAGCCGCGACCGAGGCAGCGCCAAGGGCTGTGAAGTTGAGAAAGCCACGACGGCTGATGCGGAAGGAAGCGTCTGACATGGTTGCCTTTTCTAGGTCTTAATTCGCAAGAAAGCATGAATCCGCAGGCTGGCTGCCGGCGCTCCAATAACAGTCGGCGGCGATAGGCGGTTCCAAATCTGGCCTGAGGGTGGACAAACAAAGGCGAAGCTGTGACCGCATTGCCGCTGTTGCGCTGCAGCAACAGCGCCGTCATGCACCCCCAAGAAGGCCTTCGAGCGAAGGCAGGATCAGCCCTGGCGGAAAGTCCCGGTATTCATCGGGCTGGTTGGCACGGTTGATCCACACCGTGCGGAAACCGAACTTGGTGGCGCCGGCGACGTCCCAGCGGTTGGAGGACTGGAAAGACACCGCACCCGGATAGAGGCGCCAGCCGGTGGTCACCATGTCGTAGACCGACGGGTCGGCCTTGAAGCGTCGCACCGCATCGACCGAAAATACATCGTCCAGCACCTGGTCGAGCGCGGCAGACTTCACCGCCGCCTCCAGCATTTCGGGCGAACCGTTGGAGAGGATCGCGAGCCTCGCGCCCGATGCCTTGAGCGCCTTGAGCACTGCCGGCACCTCCGGATAGCAGTCGAGGTGCCAATAAGCCTCCAGCAGCTTGGCTCGCAAGCCCCTGTCGGCGGAGGGTACCTTGCGCAAGGCGAAATCGAGCGCCTGCTCGGTCAATTGCCAGAAATCGGCATAGGCGCCCATCAGCGTCCTGACCCAGGAATATTCGAGCTGTTTGGCGCGCCATATCTCGGAGAGCAACTGGCCGTCCGGCCCGATCTCGCCGGCATGGCGGCGCACGGCGGCATGCACGTCGAACAACGTGCCGTAGGCGTCGAAAACATAGGCCGCGTGATGCATGGCGACAGTAGTGAGGCGAGGGGAAGCGAAGCGCAAGCGTTGATTGCAGCCAGCACCGATCGATGTTGCGGATCGCGGCCAAACCAGGCCGACATCGGTTGGCGGAGGCCGGCTGGCCCCAACAAAACTCCGCGATGCCGGTTGACGGCGGCCACCAAAGCATTTTCCTATGCCCACTTCGCAAGAACACTTGGACGGACCCGAGCAATGACACTGGCGGCAGCGGCGCAATCCGCGACATGGACCTTCGTCGATGGCGACTGGTACGAGGGCAACGTCGCCATTCTCGGGCCCCGCAGCCACGCCATGTGGCTGGGCACCAGCGTCTTCGACGGCGCCCGCTGGTTCGAGGGCGTGGCGCCCGACCTCGAGCGTCATGCAGCGCGGGTGAACGCCTCGGCCATCGCGCTCGGCCTGAAACCTACCATGACCACCGAGAAGATCGTCGGGCTGACCTGGGACGGGCTGAAGAAGTTCGACGGCAAGACGGCGGTCTATATCAGGCCGATGTACTGGGCCGAGCATGGCGGCTATATGGGCGTGCCGGCCGATCCGGCCTCGACCCGCTTCTGCCTCTGCCTTTACGAATCGCCGATGATCTCGCCAGCAGGCTTTTCGGTCACCGTCTCACCTTTCCGGCGGCCGACCATCGAGACCATGCCGACCAACGCCAAGGCCGGCTGCCTTTACCCCAACAATGGCCGCGCCATCCTCGAAGCCAAGATGCGCGGCTTCGACAATGCACTGGTGCTCGACATGCTGGGCAATGTCGCCGAGACCGGAACCTCGAACATCTTCCTGGTCAAGGACGGCCATGTGCTCACGCCGGCGGCGAACGGCACCTTCCTGTCCGGCATCACTCGTTCGCGCACCATAAGCTTGCTCGGCGACTACGGCTTCAAGACCACCGAAAAGACGCTGTCGGTGCGCGATTTCCTTGAAGCGGACGAGATATTCTCGACCGGCAACCATTCCAAGGTCGTGCCGATCACCCGCATCGAAGAGCGCAATCTCCAGCCTGGCCCCGTCGCCAAAAAGGCGCGCGAGCTCTATTGGGACTGGGCGCATTCCACATCCGCCGCCTGATCCGCGGGCAGGCTTTCTCTTTTGACGCAGCCGCCTGCCGCAAAACCGTGTGACAGGTTTCCGGAACCTCTCTAGAAAGGGAACCGGCACTTCATTCCGGAGTTGTCCCAAATCATTCCAGACCTATCTTAGTCCGGTAGTGACACCGGATTTCCATGAGGGAGTACCATCCATGGCTTTTGAGCTGCCTGCTTTGCCCTACGACTACGAGGCGCTTCAGCCTTATATGTCCAAGGAGACGCTGGAGTATCATCACGACAAGCACCACAAGGCCTATGTCGACAACGGCAACAAGCTCGCCGCGGAAGCCGGCCTGGGAGACCTTTCGGTCGAGGAGGTCGTCAAGCAGTCCTTCGGCAAGAACGCCGGCCTCTTCAACAACGCCGCCCAGCACTACAACCACATCCATTTTTGGAAGTGGATGAAGAAGGGCGGTGGCGGCTCCAAGCTGCCGGGCGCGCTGCAGACGGCGGTCGACAGCGACCTCGGCGGCTATGACAAGTTCAAGGCGGATTTCATCGCCGCCGGCACCACCCAGTTCGGTTCCGGCTGGGCCTGGCTTTCGGTCAAGGATGGCAAGCTCGCGATCTCGAAGACCCCGAACGGCGAGAACCCGCTGGTGCATGGCGCCTCGCCGATCCTCGGCGTCGATGTCTGGGAGCACTCCTACTACATCGACTATCGCAACGCACGGCCGAAATATCTCGAAGCCTTCGTCGACAGTCTCATCAACTGGGACTATGTCCTCGAGCTTTACGAAAAGGCGAAAGGTTGATTGGTTGACGAAAAGCCCCGGCACGACCGGGGCTTTTCTTTTCTGCCTGCAGCGGAAAGTGAAAGTCGTTGCTGTGCGGACGGAATATTTCCGCCGCGCCGTCCGTTAATGTCCAGTCGCGCACTCTCTTCACCAAGGAGCCATTGAATGAGAAAGCTTGTTCTCGCCATCTCTATGCTCGCTGTAGCGGGTTCGGCCGCCTTCGCTGATCCGATCAAGGATCGCCAGGCCCTGATGAAGGAACGCGGCAAACTTGCCGGCCAATTGTCGAAGGTCGTCAAGGGCGAGGAAGCTTTCGACGCAGCCGCCGTGCTGGCGGCGTTGCAGGCGCTGCAGGCTAATGCCGAGAAGTGGGATACCGAGAAACTTTTCCCGGCCGGCAGCGATAAGGGCGACACCACGGCCGCGCCGAAGATCTGGGAAGACATGGCGGGCTTCAACGCGGCCGAGGACAAGTTGCTGACCGACGTCAAGGCCGCGGTCGCGGCTCCGCCAGCCGATGTCGATGCCTTGAAGGCGCAGCTCAACACGATCGGCGGCGACTGCGGCACCTGCCACCAGAGCTACAGGATCAAGAAGGGCTGATCGCGGTCAATGCCCTGGCTGAGGAAACTCGTCGGCGCCGCCCTCGTTCTGGGCGGCGTCGGCGCGGTTGCCGGATGGGTGTTGTCGGCGCCGGTCAGGCTCGATGCCGCGACCGTCGCGCAGCTCGGCCCCGGCGATGCCGCCAGGGGCAAGCGCATCTTCTATGCCGGCGGCTGTACCTCCTGCCATGCCAAGCCCGGTTCGCAGGGCGATGCCCGCCTAGCACTCACGGGCGGCCTCGAACTGAAGACGCCGTTCGGCACCTTCGTGCCGCCCAACATCTCGCAGGACGCCAAGGACGGCATCGGCGCCTGGAGCGAGCAAGACTTCGCCGATGCCATGCTGAAGGGCGTCTCGCCTTCCGGCGAGCATTTCTACCCGGCCTTTCCCTACGCCTCTTATGCGCGCATGAAGCCGTCCGACATCGCCGACCTCTACGCGTTCATGAAGACGCTGCCGGCGGTCGCCGGCAAGGCGCCCGATCACAAGCTCGGCTTTCCCTTCAGCATCCGCCGCGGCATCGGCCTGTGGAAGCGGCTTTATCTCAGCCCCGAGCCAGTGATTGCCCTTGCCGACGGCGCGGCGGACAAGGTCATGGCCGGCCGCTATCTGGTCGAGGGGCCGGGCCACTGTGGCGAATGCCACACGCCGCGCGACTTTGCCGGCGGCGTGAAGAAGGCCGAGTGGCTGGCCGGCGCCACGGCCGCCGAAGGCAAGGGCATCGTGCCCAACATCACAGCGGGTGAGGGCGGCATCGGCGAGTGGTCGGAAGCCGACATCGCCAACTATCTCGAAACCGGCTTCACACCGGACTTCGATTCCGTTGGCGGCGCGATGGTCGACGTGCAAAGGAACATGGCGCAATTGACAGCCGACGACCGCGCCGCGATCGCCGCCTATCTCAAGGCCGTGCCGCCACACGCCAACGGCTATCCGGCGCGTAAAAAACCCTCGGGATGATTCCCGCTATTAGTTGACTTGAATACTCATGTATTATAGGCGGCGCTTCGACCAGTTTTCCGGCAATTCGAAGCTCGCCCATGCCCTCTGTCGACCTTGTGTCCGAAATCGCCCGTGGTGGGCAGCGCACAGCACTTCTTTTTCCTGATGGGCGGACGCTCTCCTATGCGGAACTCGACAGCCTCACGCTGCGCTTCGCCACGCGGCTTGGACAAGGCGAAAAGCAGCTCGTGGCCATCTCGGCGGAAGCCTCGGAACATGTGGTCGTCGCCTATCTTGGAGCCCTGCGGGCGGGCCACGCGGTGGCCATGTTGCCGCCTTGCGACGACAAGCTGTGGGATGATTTTCTAGCGGTCTTCCAGCCGGACTTCACGTTCCGGCCGGCCGATGGCCGCTGGCGCCTCATCAAGGAGGTTCGGTCCGAAAGGGAGGCTCAGCCGGTCCACCCTGATCTCGCGCTGCTGCTTATGACCTCCGGCAGTTCGGGTGCGGCCAAGGCGGTGCGGCTTTCCCATGCCAATCTCGATGCCAATGCGCGCTCGATCGCAACCTATCTCGAACTCTCGTGCGCCGACCGGGCTGCGCTGGTCCTGCCGCTCCATTATTCCTACGGACTGTCAGTGCTTAATTCCCATCTGATTGCCGGCGGCAGCATCCTCTTTCCTGGCATCTCAGTCATGCATGGCGATTTCCCGAGGGTAATCGCTGACGGCGGCTGTACAAATCTTTCCGGCGTCCCGTATTCCTACGAACTACTGGAAAGGGCGCAGTTCCGTTCCGCCGAGGTGAAGACGCTGCGCATGATGACGGTGGCAGGCGGACAGCTCGCCCCCGACCTCATCCGCCTCTACCGGGACCACATGCGCGCCAGGGAGGGCGGCTTCTTCGTCATGATGGCCAGACGGAGGCGACGGCCCGCATCGCCTTCGTCCCGCCGGAATGCCTTTCCGATAGGGAGGAGCGTATCGGCATGGCCATTCCCGGCGGCAGCCTTAGCCTCATCGATGCCCAGGGAAACCCGATCAGGCAATCTGGCACCCCCGGAGACCTCATCTATCGCGGCCCAAACGTGATGATGGGGTATGCCGAGCAGCGCTGCGACCTGGCGCGCGGGGCCGAACTCGAGGCCCTGAATACCGGCGACGTGGCCGTGCGCGACGAGCAGGGTTACTTCCGTATTGTCGGACGCAAGAGCCGCTTCGCCAAGATTGCAGGCCTCAGGATCGGCTTCGATAGCATGGAGCAGGCACTGAAGCGGGCCGGCATCGCGGCCGCGGTGCTGGGTGACGATGGAGGGCTGCACGCCTACGTGACCGATGCGGGTACGATCGCAAGGGCGCAGTGCATCCTCGCCGAGACCAGCCGTCTTCCGGCCAACCTGGTTTCCGTTACCGCGGTGGACAACTTCCCCAGGCTTACTTCGGGCAAGACCGACTATGCATGCCTTGAACAGGACAGGCTGAAAAGGCGGACGGAGATCCGCTGCGGGACGGGCGGTCTGCTCGGGGCCTACAGCCGGGTATTCTATCCACTCGCCGTTGGCCGCAACGACAGTTTCGTCTCGCTCGGCGGGGATTCCCTTCGCTACCTGCAGTTGGCTATGGAACTTGAACGCCTTGGCATGGACCTGCCGCATGGTTGGGAACACCTGAGGGTCGCCGAGTTTGCCAACCGCCATGGGGCGATGCCGACTTTCAAGTGCAAGGAGACCAGCGGATTGCCGATCGACCTTGTGCTGAGGGTGATGGCGATCCTGCTGGTGGTGATCCATCACGAGACGCTGTGGCCAATTCCCGGCGGCTCCGGCGTGATGATGCTGCTCGTCGGTTTCGGCCTGGCGCGGTTCCAGGCGACCCACCTCCTTGCCGGCCGGATCCGACAGGCGTTGAGGCCTGCGATCGGCGTCCTGATCCCTTATTTCCTCATTGTTTCCGCCTACGCGTTTGCCTGGCGAGCGATTCCCCTGGCCTCGGTGACGCTTACCGGCAATCTTGGTTATGCCGAGCCGGAGCGCCACGAGATGATCCCTTATCTTTACTGGTTCATCGAGGCCTATGCGCAGACGCTCCTCATCTTCTCCCTCATCTTCACTGTGCCGGCTGCGCGCAAGCTCGCACGGTTGCGACCCTTCGCCTTCTCGCTTGGCCTGTTGGGGGTTGCCGTCGCCGCTCGCTTTTCCATCCCGCCATTGGTCGACATCGGCAACCGCCAGATCTTTGCGATCTACTGGGTGTTCCACCTCGCCGTCTTCGGTTGGTGTGCCGGTTTTGCCGACAATCCGGCAAGAAGGCTCATCTTGATGGCGTTCGCCGCCCCGGTGCTGGGCTATCTAGCCTTCTGGGAGGCAGTTTGGATCGGGACAGCCGTCAAGTATTTGATGATCTTCGCCGCGCTTCTGGCTCTCCTTTACGTGCCGCGTATCCGCTTGCCGGCACGGGCCGGCCGCGTGATGACGCAGGTCGCTGCCTCCGCCTTTCCCATATATCTGTTTCACCGCTTCGTCCCGGAGCTATTGATGGCGCCGGCGTCACCTGCGTTACCGGCTCCGATCTTTCACCTGCTGGCGATCGCGGGCGGTATTGGCATCGGCATATTCGCCGGCAAGGCCATGACAGGCCTTCGTAACCAGCTTGGCAGATTTGCGATGAGACGCCAGCCAGAATTGCGCCCGGTCTAATGCGCCGCGTCTGAAAGGCACCCTACAACGCGCTTCGGCTGTGTTCTTGAGCGTGTCGTTACCGCAGAACCGCCGCGCGCTTTGGCTGCCATGCGTTAGCTTACGGGGTGGCGGTCGCCGAGGAAGTCGAAGCCGCTTTCGAAGAAGTGATTGTAGTCGCAGGTCAGTTCCTCGCCCGGCGCGATATCGCGCAAGGCATACGTCTCCTCCGGCGAGGAGACGTCGCAATTCGGGTCGTCGTCATGGTTCATGTAGCGGGCGTCATCGGCCTCGAAGACGATGTAGGCCGGATCGCGGCGGTCGGGATAGGAATAGCGGTCGAGATAGGATTTCACCGGGCCGGTCTCGTTCTCATAGGTGTCGACCTCGATCACCCGGTCGAATCTGGGGTCGAGCTTCCAGATCAGCGTGCCTTGGGGGATGTGGTTCTTGGCGAAGACGCCGATGCCCTGGATGGGCGATTTGTCGAGATAGACGTCGACGAGCAGCATGGCGGACCCTTGCAAGACGGTGACTGGCAGGCGCGGCTCGAAAAAAGCCGGGCATTGGGTAGCGCGCGACAGCGGCAATTGCGAGCACAAAATCGCCGCGCATGAGCGCGAAATGAAGCCTCTGAAAACGTCATGCGCAAATCAAAAATTTATGACCGGACGCATCAGTTTGGGAGCGATGCCGGCAGGTCCCGCAATCGGCCGCTGGACGGCCGTTTTGAGCTGCTCTGAACAGCAGGTGCGCACCGCTCAGCGCTGTTGC
>NZ_RZOJ01000106.1:0-16246 GCF_003998845.1 Mesorhizobium sp. M4A.F.Ca.ET.022.05.2.1
CATGATCATGGCGCTGTCGTCCGGTCTGTTCGCCGCGACCGCGCAAGGCACGGCGGTGGCGCTGGTCGATGACCATCACCGGGCGCGTGCCATTGCCGTCGTCGTCGGCGGCACCACGGTGGCGGTTGCAGTCGGCGCGCCGCTCGGTGCGCTTGTCGCGGCAGTGGCCGGCTGGCGTGGCACTTTCTTCGCCATCGCCGGACTTGGCGCGCTGGCCGGCGCGATCCTCTGGTACCGGCTGCCACGCGGCATCATCGGCACCAGGCTGCCGCTCCGGGCGCGTCTGGCGGCGGCGCTGCGGCCCGGCGTGATGCCGATCCTGCTGACGACCGCCCTAGCGCTGGTTGGCGCCTTCACCGTTTTCAGCTTCATTGCGCCGCTGGCCATCCAGAGCGGGGGCTTGAGCCCGCTGGCGCTGCCCGGAATGCTGCTCGCCTTCGGCGTCGGCGCCGTCATCGGCAACATTGCCGGCGGCCAGGCGGCCGACCGCTTCGGCGCGACGCGCACCGTCGCCTGGTCATTGGCGCTGAGCGCGGCGATGGTGGTTACCTTCTCGCTGATCCCGACCTTCCTGCCGCAGCATATCGCCGGGCCGGCGCTGATGGGCATGATGGTGCCGTGGGGCATCGTCGGCTGGGCGTTCCCGCCGGCGCAGGCCAGCCGCATCATCAAGCTGGCGCCGGACGCCGCGCCGATCGTGCTCTCGCTCAACGCCTCGGCGCTCTATCTCGGCGTGGCGCTGGGCGCGGTGGTCGGGAGTATGGTGCTGCGCTACGGCGTGCCGGCCGATCTCGGCCTTGTCGCGGCAGTGTTTCCGATCGTAGGCCTGGGTATCGTGCTGGCCGGCCGGGCATTGGCCCGCCCGGTCGCAATGCCGGCCGAGTAGCCGCTGCAAAGCTGGATTGGCGGCCGCTTATTCAGAGCGAAGGAGTGGCCGCCGGCATTTCCAGATCGAGATCAGCCACCGCGTCCAGCGCCGCGCGAAGCTTCGCCGCCTGCTCGGCGCCGACCTTGTCCTCGAAACGCTGCTGCGCCGCGCTCCACAGCCTGATCGCCTCGTCCAGCTTGACATTGCCCTGCGGCGTCAGCCGCACGCGCTTGACGCGGCGGTCGTCCTTGTCGGCGAAAGTCTCGACATAGCCGTCGCGGATCAGCGGCTTCAGCGTGTGCCCGAGCGCCGAGAGGTCCATGATCAGCGCCTCGGCGATGGTGCCCATCGCCGGCTCGCTGCCGACATGGATCTGAAAGAGCAGGCCGAACTGCGTGCCCTTCAAGCCCGATGGCGCCAGAGCGTCATCGTAGAAGCGCCCCAGCCTGCGCGCGGCGCGCCGCAGCGTCGCGTTGTTGCAGCGGCTGAATCCTGGCTTCTGGGTTCCGGTCATGTTCGCTCCTTGCCGGCGAAAAGCTGCGCCGGCCTGCCGCAGAAATAGTTTTCGCCGCCGCCGTTGACAAGATAGTGGCATATACCTACTTCGGTGAAAGTGGCATATGCCACTAATATTAAATCGGACATGTCGGCGAATGGCGTGATCGTCGTCGCCGAACTAGAGCGACACGAACAAGGGAACAGGACAATGAGCACGAAGGATAACAAGGGCACGGCCGTGATCACCGGCGCCTCGTCGGGCATCGGCGCGGTCTATGCCGACCGGCTGGCCGGGCAGGGCTACGATCTGGTGCTGGTGGCGCGGCGCGCCGACCGGCTGCAGGAAGTTGCGGACAGGCTGGCCTATGCCTATGGCAGCAAGGTTAAGACGATTGTCGCCGATCTTACCGACGACAGCGACCTGCGCCGGGTCGAGCAGGCGATCGCGGCCGACGAGAGCGTGACGCTGCTGGTCAACAATGCCGGCATGGGTGGGCTGCAAGTGATCGCCGAGGCCGATGCGGACTCCGCCGAGCGCATGATCAAGGTCAATGTCATCGCCTTGACGCGTTTGACCCGCGCGGTGCTGCCGGGCCTGCTTGCGCGCAACCGAGGCGCCATCGTCAACATCGCCTCAGTGGTCGCCTACGGCATCGCCGTCGGTGGCATCTACAGCGGCACCAAGGCCTATGTCGTCAACTTCACTGAAGCGTTGCAGAGCGAAGTCGCCGGCACCGAGGTGAGGGCACAGGTCGTGCTGCCCGGACCGATCCGCACCGAGTTCTGGGACGTGTCCGGGATCAGCCTCGACAGGATCAACCAGGACTGGGTGATGACGGCCGACGATCTGGTCGACGCGGCACTTGCCGGTTTTGCCCAGGGCGAGACCGTTACCGCGCCAGGCCTTGCCGACCCGGCCGGCTTGGATACATATCTCGGCGCCAGGGACCATTTCTACGGCAGCCTGTTCGCCGGCAAGCCGGCGGCACGCTACGCCATATAGTCCCCCTGCTGCTAGGCTGGCCGCCACATCTGCAGGATCGAGGCGGCCAGCAGCAGGCCAAGCGCAATGTTGAGCGCGCGCCACTGCCGCTCGGTCTTGAGCAGCCGTGCGAGCAGCGTGCCGGCCACGCACCACAGCGACAACGAGAAGGCCGCGGCAAGCCCGAACACCGCGCCGAGCAGCAGCGCCAGCTGTAGGGGGCCGTCGGCAACCGCCGCGAAGGATGCGGCGGCGCCCAGGCCCATCGCCCAACCCTTCGGGTTCATCCACTGAATGCCGGCGCCGCCGAGGAAGCTATTCGGCCTGGCCATGGACACGTCGAGGTTCGGCGGGCCGCTGCGGCCGATCTTGACCGCCAGCCAGATCAGATAGAGCGAGCCCGCGATCTTCATCGCCAGTTGCAGGGACGGGACGGCGGCGAGCAGGCCGGCGAGCCCGGCGGCACCCGCGGCCGCCACAGTAGCCAGGCCGGCGGCGCTGCCGGCCATCAGCGGCACGGATCGGCGAAAGCCGAACTGCGCGCCGGAGGCCGTCGACAGGGTCGTGGCAATGCCCGGCGTCGAGGTGGAGATGAGAGCGAACAGGGCGAGTGGAAGGATGGTTTTGAACATGCAGGCTCCTTTCGCGGGAACCTGCATGCTAAGTCTGGTAGTTCATTAGTAAATGTAATGTTTGTTATGGATGATATTAGAGTCTATAATGACACGATGATCCGCAATCTCGACACTGCTTTAATCCGGACGTTCGTCACCGCGGCCGACAGAGCCAGCATGACGGCGGCGGCCAATGCGCTCAACCTTACGCAAGGCGCCGTCAGCCAGCAGATCAAGCGGCTGGAGGACGTTCTCGACTGCAGCCTGTTCGAGCGCGACCGGCGCGGCTTGCGGCTGACCAGGGCAGGCGAGCGGCTGTTCGGCAAGGGCAGGCGGCTGCTCTCGCTCAATGACGAGATCTGGGCCGAGATTGCCGGCAGCGCGGTTGCGGGGAAGGTCAGGCTCGGCGTGG
Source organism: Mesorhizobium sp. M4A.F.Ca.ET.022.05.2.1 (assembly GCF_003998845.1). Classification (NCBI taxonomy): domain Bacteria; kingdom Pseudomonadati; phylum Pseudomonadota; class Alphaproteobacteria; order Hyphomicrobiales; family Phyllobacteriaceae; genus Mesorhizobium; species Mesorhizobium sp. M4A.F.Ca.ET.022.05.2.1. The sequence continues at coordinate 3,375 of NZ_RZOJ01000106.1, forward strand.
CCTACGATCTTGTCGGCACCTTGCTCGCGCCGGTGCTCAAGGCCTATGCCGATACCTATCCGCAGGTCGAGATTTCGCTCCATTGCGCCGCCTCGCCGGAGCTTGCGGCGGCGCTCGCGGCCGGCATGATCGATCTCGCCGTCATCGAGGAACGGGTCGGTCCGTCCGCCGGCGAATGCCTGGCGGTCGACCGGCTGGTCTGGGTCGGCGCCAGGGGCGGCGCCGCGCACCGCAAGCGCCCGTTGCCGGTGTCGATGGTCGCCGACACATGCGCCTTCCGCCCGGCGGTGCTTTCAGCGCTCAGCGAGCAGGGGCTGGAATGGCGCACGGTGTTCGAGAACGGCAACATCGACGCGACGACGGCAACGGTGCGGGCGGACCTTGCAGTCACCACCTGGCTGGCATCGACCGTGCCGGCGGACCTCGACATCCTGCCTTCCGGCCCTGACCTTCCGGCGCTGCCGAATTTCGCTATCAACCTGCATCTGCCGAAATACGGCACCGAGCCCGCTGCGCGAGAGTTTGCGCGACACATCCGCGACGGGCTGGCGCGGCGGCAGGTGGCGGCTTGAGACCTGGAAGAACTTGGGTTCCTCTCCCACGTCGATCGGGGGAGAGGTGTCGAGCGAAGCTCGACGGAGCGGGGGTCGACCCGGCTCGAGCGTTTTTACTTCAAGCCGAGGCGATGCTTCGCCCTGATTGAGGCCCGTGGCGAGTTGTCAGCGGCGGTGCATTTGAGGACCGACTTCCCCCGCTCCGTCGCTGCTCCGCAGCTCCACCTCTCCCACTCCGGAGGGAGGCCGCCCCGCTACTTCCAGTTCATGCGCCGCTCGAGCTCGGCGTCGGACGGCTTGTCCTGCGCGAATGATCCGGTCCTGATCTCGCCGCCCCGCTCGTAGGTCGCCATGATGACGCCGGTGGTGGTGGCCTGCGACTTGGTGAGCTTGAAGGCGGCCGGCATCGCGCCGTCGTCGAACAGCCGCTTGCCCTTGCCCAGCAACAGCGGGAAGATCATCAACCTGATCTCGTCGATCAGCCCGTGGGCAAGCAGGGTCTGGATCAGACTGCCCGATCCCTGGATGAGCAGGTCAGGTCCGTCGTCCTGCTTGAGGCGGCGCAACGTCGCGACGATATCTTCCCCAAGCCATTGCGTGTTCTGCCAGGTGAGCGAATCCGGCCGATGCGTCGCCACATATTTGGTCGCAGGGTTGAAGGCATCCGCGATCGAGTCCTTCTGATACGGCCAGTAGGCGGCGAAGATGTCGTAGGTTCTGCGGCCGAGCAGCAGGGCGAACGGCTTGGAGAACAGTTCATCCAGGGCCGCGCCCGCCACCTCGTCGAAGTAATGGAACGTCCAGCCGCCGAACTTGAAGCCGCCGACCGGGTCCTCCTCCGGACCGCCGGGCGCCTGCATGACGCCGTCGAGGCTGACGAACGTGGCGGCGATGATCTTCCTCATTGGAACTCTCCCTTTTCGTGGTCCGCGCCGTCGGGCCGGATTTCGGCCTTAGGACGCATGGACAGGCGACGGCTCGACAGCGGCCGCAAAAATATCTACCGCAGCGCGCTCATCCCCCTGCCGCGGCCGACGCCGTGCGACGAGAACCAAACCTCGCCGATGATTGCCGTGGCAGTGCGGTCCGGCGCCTTGTCGCTGATCAGCCAGATCGAACGGCTGCGCGCCGCCTTCTCGCGATCGGGGATTTTCGCAGAGGGGTCCGGGGTCGATGCGCCGACGCAAGGGATAAACCACGAGCCCATGAACGGTTGGCAGGCGAAGCCGAATTCCGTGCTGGTCACCAGCACGGCCAGCGCAACGCGTTCGGCGGGACGCCATGGGAAGACCATGCGGCCTCCCGGCTTCAGCGCCTTCAGCCAGGCGGCCGGAGGCGCTGCCACGCCGGCATTGACATAGATGATGTCGGACGCAGGCAGCGGGCTAGTGACGGCATTGCCATGGATGACGGCCACATTCTCATAGGCCGTGAGGTTCTGCTCGGCGCTGGCGGCAAGTGCTGCGTCAAGCTCGAAGGCGGTGACCGGGCCGGGCGCGACCAGCTTCGCCAGCAGCGCCGTGTAGTAGCCAGTGCCGGCGCCGATATGGGTGACGGCCTCGCCTGGCCTGGGCGCGATCCGGCCGAACCACATTGCGTGCAGGCAGGGTTCGCCATTGTTGATGCCCTTGTCGGCGTCGAGCGTCACCAGCACGTTCTGGTAGATGTGGGCGGGATCGGCGCTCGGCGTCTTAACCCTGCCGTCGCCGGCGATGATGGTCCACGGTCCGGGACCAAGGAAGGCCTCGCGCGGAACGGTGGCGAAAGCTTCCCCGAGGCGCGGATCAGCCGAGCCGGCATGAGCGGCCATCAGTCGGGCGTAGAATTCGCGGGCCTCAGCGGTTCCGGTCATGATGGCTAAAGAAGATAGCGCGGCCCGCGATTTTGTCGCGGTGCCGCGCGTTCAATGCGTGTCACGCCAGGAGGGAATTAAGCGACAGGGTTTGAGTTTCCTGCTTCATGCATGCCGTTGTCCCAAAACCGCAGCGCACTTTTGGGCGACATGCATTGTTCTCAGCCGAAGCCGGCGATGGTGTCGTAGAGCAGCTTGAAATTGAGCACCAGGATGATGGCGGCGACCACCCAGGCGAGCAGGGCGACGGCGCGCGGGATGGCGAAATTGCCCATCTTCTTCTTGTCGGAGACAAACTGCACCAAAGGGATGACCGCGAAGGGCAGCTGCATCGACAGGATCACCTGGCTGAACACCAGCAGCTGGCCGGTGCCCCTCTCGCCGTAGAGCGCGGTGACGATCACCACCGGCACGATGGCGATGCCGCGGGTCAGCAGGCGGCGTGCCCATTGCGGGATGCGCAGGCGCAGGAAGCCCTCCATGACGATCTGGCCGGCAAGCGTCGCGGTGACCGTGGAGTTGAGGCCGGAGGCGAGCAGAGCCACGGCGAACAGGATCGAGGCGATGCCGAGGCCGAGCAGCGGCGATAGGAGCTCGAAGGCCTGGCCGATCTCGGCGACGTCCTGGTGGCCGGTGCCGTGGAAGGCCACCGCCGAGACGATCAAGATAGAGGCGTTGACGAACAGCGCCAGGATCAGCGCGATGGTCGAGTCCATGGTCGCCCACTTGATCGCGTCGCGCCTGCCCCGGTCGGTGCGCTCATAGGCACGGGTCTGAACGATCGAGGAGTGCAAATAGAGATTGTGCGGCATGACGGTGGCGCCGATGATGCCGATGGCGATGTAGAGCATCGCCGGGTTGGTGACGATCTGAGACGACGGCACGAACATCGAATGCAGGATCGAGCCGACCGGCGGAGCGGCGGCGAAGATCTGGATGGCAAAACAGCCGAAGATGATGATCAGCAGCGCGATGACGAAGGCCTCGAGGTAGCGGAAGCCCCTGTTCATCAGCATGAGCACCAGGAAGGCATCGAGAGCGGTGAGCATGGCGCCGCCGATCAGCGGAATGCCGAACAGCAGCTGCAGCGCGATCGCCGTGCCGATGACCTCGGCCAGGTCGCAGGCGATGATGGCCAACTCGCAGGCGATCCACAGCAGGAAGTTGACGGAGCGCGGATAGTGCGCGCGGCAGGCCTGGGCGAGGTCGCGGCCGGTGGCGATGCCAAGCCGGGCGGCAAGCGCCTGCAGCAGGATCGCCATCAGGTTCGACAGCATGATGATGAACAGCAGTGTGTAGCCGAACTGGGCGCCACCGGCGAGGTCGGTCGCCCAGTTGCCCGGATCCATATAGCCGACGGAAACCATGTAGCCCGGGCCCATGAAGGCGAACAGGCGGCGAAACCAGATGCCGGTCTGCGGCACGGTGATGGAGGCGTTGACCTCGCGCAGACTGGGCTGTTCATCCTCGTCGGGCCGGGCAAAACGCCACGCGGGTCTGGATACGGCTGCTGCGTCGGACATCAGGGATTTTCCGCTGAAAAGGGTCGAGGATGTTCCCTATCTATGCCATGGCTCAACATTATGCAATAGGCTATATTTCATTGTTTATGCTTTTGCGACGACGCCAAGTGACAGGGGCAACCGGGTGCGGACCCCGTTGCGCCTGGGGTGGAATGCAAATAAACGGCCAGATAGTCGGGGTCCGTGCTATGACTACGGACCCGATTCAACGTCGCGGGCACTTGGCTCGCGGTTAGCGTGGAGGAGCGCGCATTGGCGCTGAGGAACAGACCGGTTCGACGCGAAGAGCCGCTTCCGGACGCCGATGTCCATTCGGCGGGCTTCCGGCAGACGCGCGAAGCGCGCCGCAGCGCCCTCGTCGAGGACTATGTCGAGCTGATCGCCGACCTGATCGAGGACGGCAACGAGGCACGGCAGGTCGACATCGCCGCCAGGCTCGGCGTCGCCCAGCCGACGGTGGCGAAGATGCTGACCAGGCTCTGCGCCGACGGTCTGGTTTCGCGAAAGCCCTATCGCGGCGTGTTCCTGACCGAGGCCGGCCGCAAGGTGGCGGAGGAAAGCCGCATCCGCCACCAGACGGTGGAAGCCTTCCTGCGCTCGCTCGGGGTCAGCGCCGAGACAGCGCGCATCGACGCCGAGGGCATCGAGCACCATGTCAGCGCCGAGACGCTCGAGGCTTTCCGCAAGGCGATGATCGCGACGCGCTGAGCCTCGCCAGCCGCCGCCCTCCGAGGCCGAATCCTCCGGAACCCAGTTACGTCCAGAGCGTTGCTCTTCGGCGCGATAGCCGCGCCAGGGAGGAAGAGATGGGCGTAGAACAGGCACCGACCGCAAAAGGCAAACAGGCCGCAAAGGGACTGAGACGGGCGGCGGCAAAGGACGAGCGCAAGACGGAAGCCGAGACCGGCCGGCCGCTGCAGAAGGGCGCGGCGCGCTTCGAGGAGCGCTCGAAAAGTTCCGACGGCAAGAGCGCCGGCAGCAAGCAGAAGCCTTGACGCTGCAGGCTGGCGGCGTTCACTCCTCGGTATCCTGCACCCAGCTGCGCGGGTGGCCGTCGACGCGGAACTGGAAGATGAAATAGGGCGGGATGCAGGTGCCCTTGCCGGGCTTGGCCTCGGCCAGGTCTTCATAGCCGGCGGTGCAGATATAGTCCTCGCGGCAGGGATGTGTTTTGTCACAGGCGCGCAGGCCGGCGGTCTTGGTGAACTCCCTGGTGCAATATTTGTGGTCCTTGCCGGACCCGATGCAATCGTTGAAGCCGGTCTTGGCGAGCCGCCCGCAGCTCGCCTCCTCGGGCAGCTTGTCGCAGCTCGCCTTGCGCAGCATGCCGCCGGGAAAGCCGCCGGTCTTCTGCTCGGGGTTGTCGTAGCGCTGGCGCGCCGCGCCGTAGCCGGCAAGCTTGATCGGCGGTTTCTTGTCCCTTGCCGGATCGATGGCGCAGGCTTTCGCCGTCGCCGGCGACAGGCGACAATACTGGTCGCTGCCCCATTTCGACATTTTGATCTCGCCGAACTCCACGGGATCGCCGACCGCAGTACCGGCCTCGCTGACGCAAGTGCCGAAGCCCGGATGGATGGCGCTTTCGTGGACGCCGGCGCAGCGCAGGCCTTCGCCGCAGCTCCAGTCCTTGAAGCTTTCATCCGTGCCGCGATAGCAGATCGAGCCCCAGCCATTGTAGAGATCGGTGCCCTTCAGCACCTCGGCGAACTTCGCGTCCGGACGGGCGGCGAAGCCTCTGCTGAAATCGGGATGCTGGCCGGCGGCGAACTGCTCGACGATGGCGAGGCGACGCGGCAGGTCGGCGAAGAAGACCGCCGAGCCCGGCACGAAGACGGCGTTGCGGCGTGGCTCGCTGGCCGGATCGGCGCCGGTGTAGTGGAAGCCGGCAATGCCGTGGGTCTGGTGGCAGCCGGTGCAGCTCATCTCGTTGAGGCGCAGATTGAAGCCGGCCACTGACTTTATGGTGCGCAGCGCGTTGCCGCTGGCGACATAGTCCTTCAGCGCCTTGTCGACCGCGGCATCGTCGAGCAAGCCATAAGCGATGTTGTTTTGCGAGCGCGCCATGCCGCCCGGAGCCACGGAGACGGCGCTGGTTGCCAGGAACCTCTCGTCGATGACCAGCCGGCCGCGGTCGAGATCGTAGATGTTGCGGTCGGTAAGCAGCCATTTGGCGAAGGCCTGCCTGTCGGTCAGCACCGTCTTGCGGTCGATCTGGTTCTCCATCCGCGATTCCTGGAAGGTGGCGGTGGCCGGATCCCATTTGAATATCTTCAGCAGATATTCGGCATGGCCGCCGAAATCGCGGCGGGTCGAGGCCGACAGGCGCAGCACCTGCATGTTGAGCTCGAGCCGCATGATCTGCGAGGAATTGAGCATGGCGCCTGACAGCGGGCCTTCCTCGGAGCGCAGCCAGGCCGCAAGCTGCTCGGGCGCAAGGTCCTTCCCGCCGGCCGCCAGCCAGCGCCTGGCGACGTCGGCGCAGGACCCATCGGCGGCGCGCGGGCGATCCTTGGAGGCGCGCCCCGTCGCGGCCGTCGGCTTGGCGTTGAAGACCAGGCTCATCGTCAGCGGCAGGCGCGAGGAGACACGCTCTCCGGGCTTTTCCTCGACCGAATAGTGGAAACGGTAGATCAGCCGGATCTCGCCGCATTCGGTGTGGCCGAGATAGCCGCGATCCATGCGGTTGACGACGCCGGTGAGGTCCAGCGTCGAGCCGTTGTCGTCGATGTATTTCGGATTGAACTTCTGGCTTGTGTCCTTGGACTTCGCCAATCCGGCAACATAGGGATCTGGGCTTGCCGCCGGCTCGTCGGCGATCTCATGCTTGACGGCATTGCGCACCGGCGTCAGCGCGCGCACCGAAAACAGGCCGCGATTGTCGACATCGCGTGTCAGCCCGATCGCCGGCCCGAGCAAGCGGCTGATCGACAGACCGCCGCGCTCAAGCGCCTGCAGGGTCGCGGGATCGGTGACGGCGACGCTGGAATCGAGCGTGGCGGCAGGCGCCGCCCCAGCGCCGAAACCGGCCAACACCAGCAGAAACAGGAAACGGCCGATCGTCCGCAAGCGCCCCTCGCATCCCTTGTCCGGGCGCCATGCTACAGGCCTTGTCCGGTCTCGGCCATAGTTCTCGAGCCGCTCATTCCAGCACCGGTTGCAAGCGAAAAATGCTGTGACTTGCTGCAACCATTGGGATAATTGTTGGTTGGGTCTGATTGGCACCAGGATGCCGGCCTGGCCGTTTGGAAATTCGCATCGCGAGGAGTTGCCATGCTCTGGAGAGGCCGTCGTCAGAGTGACAACGTCGAGGACGAGCGCAGCGACACCGGTGGCGGCGGCGGATTCGGCGGCGGCAGCCCCGGCCAGTTCCGCATTCCGATCGGTGGGCGCGCCGGCGGCGGTTCCAGCCTCTTCATCGTCATCCTGGTTGTGCTGGCCGGATGGTATTTCGGCTTCGATCCGTCACAGATACTGGGCGGCGGCGACAGTGGCGGCCAGATCACCGACGACAGCGGCAGCGAAGGCAGCGGAGGAGAGCCGGCTTCCGACGAGATGAAGCAGTTCGTCTCGACCGTGCTCGCCGAAACCGAGGACACTTGGAAAGGCATCTTCCAGGCCAATGGCCGGACCTATGAGGATCCGAAGCTGGTGCTGTTCAGCAGCCAGATCCGCTCGGCCTGCGGCTTCGCCTCGGCTGCGGCCGGACCGTTCTATTGTCCCGGCGACCACAAGGTCTACCTCGACATGACTTTCTTCCAGCAGCTCGACCAGCAGTTCGGCGCTTCCGGCGAATTTGCCCGGGCCTATGTGATCGCGCATGAGGTCGGCCACCATGTGCAGAATCTCACCGGCATCCTGCCCAAATTCAACAAGATGCGGCAGGGGATGAGCGAGGCCGACGCCAACCACATGTCGATGCAGGTGGAGTTGCAGGCCGACTGCTTCGCCGGTGTCTGGGCGCATTACACCGCGCAGAAGGGCATTCTCGAACAGGGCGACATCGAGAGCGCTCTCAATGCCGCCAAGCAGATCGGCGACGACACGCTTCAAAAGAAGATGCAGGGCTACGTCGTGCCGGAAAGCTTCAACCACGGCACCTCGCAGCAGCGTCAGACCTGGCTGGCGCGCGGCTACAAGAGCGGCAAGCTTTCGGACTGCGACACGTTCAACAACCCAATTTGAGGCGACATCCGCTTCGTTCCGCGCGATCAAGGATCGGCCACCACGGCAACTGATGTCAGGATGAGGCAGTTGCTGTCGTTCCCTTATTGTTCTTGGCGGCGGGCTCGCCTATAAGGTGCACCCGCCTTTGCTGCTAGGCGGCCGAGGAGCTTGACGCCATCATGATCGACCCGAAAACCGCCAGGCGGGGCCTTGCGCTCGTTTTCACGACGCTGCTGCTCGACATTATCGGCTTCGGCATCATCATGCCGGTGCTGCCGGCCTATCTGCAGGAACTGACCGGTGTCGGCGTCAGCGAGGCGGCGATCGAGGGCGGCTGGCTGTTCTTCGTCTATGCGGCGATGCAGTTCTTCTTCGCGCCCGTCATTGGCGGCTTGAGCGACCGGTTCGGACGGCGGCCGATCCTGCTCGCCTCCGTGCTCACCTTCTCCATCGACAATCTGATTTGCGCCGTCGCCTGGTCCTATCCGATGCTGTTCATCGGGCGCGTGCTGGCCGGCATCTCGGGCGCCAGTTATTCGACGACATCGGCCTTCATCGCCGACATCTCGACCGACGAGAACCGGGCGAAGAATTTCGGCCTGCTCGGCATCGCCTTCGGCGTCGGCTTCGTCATCGGGCCGGTGCTGGGCGGCCTGCTCGGCACGTTCGGTCCGCGCGTGCCCTTCTATTTCGCCGCCGGGCTTGCCTTGGTGAACTTCGTGATCGCGCTGTTCCTGCTGCCGGAGACGCTCGACGACAAGCATCGCCGCCGCTTCGAGTGGAAACGCGCCAACCCGGTCGGCACGCTCATCCAGATGCGCAACTATCAAGGCATCGGCTGGATCGGCCTGGTCTTCTTCCTGATGACGCTCGGGCATATGATGTACCCGGCGGTGTGGTCGTTCGTGTCCAATTATCGCTATGGCTGGAGCGAGCAGCAGATCGGCTTCTCGCTCGGCGCCTTCGGCCTGTGTGGGGCAATCGTCATGGCGACGGTGCTGCCGCGCGTCATTCCAAAGCTCGGCGAGTGGAAGACGGCGGCGATCGGCCTCACCTTCACCGCGCTAAGCGCCTTCGGCTACGCCTTCGCCTCGCAGGGCTGGATGATCTATGCGGTGATCGTCGTCGGCTGCCTGGAGGCGCTGGCCGACCCGCCGCTGAGAAGCCTCGCCGCCGCCAAGGTGCCGCCTTCAGCGCAGGGCGAACTGCAGGGGGCGATGACGTCGATCTTCTCGATCACCTCGATCATCACACCGCTGCTCTACACGGGGATCTTTTCCTGGTTCACCGGGCCGAGCGCGCCGGTCGTGTTCGGCGGCGCACCCTATCTGCTGGGTGCGGTCTTCCTCACCCTGGCGGTGATCGTCTTCGTCACGAAAGTCGCCAAGCCGACGCCGAAGGAGGTCGAGCGCATGCACGCGCAGGAGGCCGTGACCGATCCGGCTTGAGGCGTGTTGGTATTCAGGTGATGCCGGCCTGCAAATAGCGGTTTCCTGCGCTTCCGGTGCTCACGTACTTCAAGTACGCTCCGCTCCGGTTCTCGGAAACCGCCATTTTCGACTCGGCCTGACCTGAATCTCAACACGCCTTGGGTCGCTAGGCGCGCTCGGCCAGCAATTCTTCGCCACGCTTCTCGCGGATGAGGTTGACGAAGCGGCGGAACAGATAGTGCGAATCCTGCGGGCCGGGCGAGGCCTCGGGGTGATGCTGGACCGAGAACACCGGACGGCCGGTGAGCGCGATACCGCAGTTCGAGCCGTCGAACAGCGAGACATGGGTCTCCTCCACGCCTTCCGGCAGCGAGTCGGCGTCGACCGCGAAACCATGGTTCATCGAGACGATCTCGACCTTGCCGGTGGTGTGGTCCTTGACCGGATGGTTGGCGCCGTGATGGCCCTGATGCATCTTGGCGGTCCTGCCGCCCAGCGCCAGCGCCAGCATCTGGTGGCCAAGGCAAATGCCGAACACCGGGATTTCGGTCTTGAGCAGGTCCTGGATCACAGGCACCGCGTAGTCGCCGGTGGCTTCCGGATCGCCGGGACCGTTGGAGAGGAAGATGCCGTCCGGCTTCATGGCGAGGATTTCCTCCGCGCCGGTCTTGGCCGGCACGACGGTGACCTTGGCGCCGAGGCCGGCGAGCAGGCGCAGGATGTTGCGCTTGACGCCGTAGTCAATGGCGACGACATGCAGCGACGGCTTGTCCTGTTCGCCAAAGCCTTCGTTCCAGACCCAGGGCGTCTCGCGCCAGACGGAGGATTGGCCCGAGGTGACGTCCTTGGCGAGGTCGAGGCCGATCAAGCCCGACCAGGCGGCGGCGCGCCGCTTCAGATCGTCGAGGTCGAAGACGCCGTCCGGCGCATGCGCGATGACGGCGTTGGGCATGCCTTTCTCGCGAATAAGCGCGGTCAGCGCGCGCGTGTCTATGCCCGTGAGCGCGACGATGCCGCGCTTCTTCAGCCACTGGTCGAGATGGCCGGCGGCGCGGTAGTTGGACGGGTTGGTGACATCGGCCTTGAACACGGCGCCGACGGCGCCGGCGCGGGCGACCGGGTTGAGGTCCTCGATGTCCTCGTCATTGGTGCCGATATTGCCGATATGCGGGAAGGTGAAGGTGACGATCTGGCCAGCATAGGAGGGATCGGTGAGGATCTCCTGGTAGCCGGTAAGCGCGGTGTTGAAGCAGACTTCGGCGACCGCCGATCCGGTGGCGCCAAGGCCGCGGCCTTCGATGACGGTACCGTCGGCAAGCACCAAAAGCGCAGTCGGCTTTTCGGTATTCCAGGGGGCAGTCATCGTCGCCATGGCGGCACTCCTGTCAACCTGCGCGCTTCGGATCCATTCGCGCAGCAAACGGCGCGAAGCAGCGATTTCTCCGGCTTCCGCGCGTCAATTCATTGTCTCATGCAGGACCGAGTACATAGGCGAAGGCGCAAGAGTGGTCAATGAGGAGGCCGCAAACCGGCCTGAATCTGTTTCGTCAAGCAATATCAGTGGCTTGCTGGGATTTGCCTTACGGGTTCGGCAAAGCTATTGTCCGCCGCGTTCGAAGGAGAAGCACGATGCGCGAAAAAATCGCCGAATCCCTGAAGAGCGCGATGAAGGCGCAGGACAAGCACCGCTTGCCCACCCTGCGGCTGATCCAGGCCGCCATCCACGACCGTGACATCGCCAATCGCGGCGCCGGCAAGCCGGCCGCGAGCGAAGAAGAGATCCTGCAGATCCTGGCCAAGATGGTGAAGCAGCGCGAGGAATCGGCCAAGGCTTTCGAGGACGGCAAGCGGCCGGAGCTCGCGGCGCAGGAGCGTGGCGAGATGGAGATCATCCGCGGCTTCCTGCCGACGCAGCTCGACGATGCGGCCGTTACCGCCGCGGCACGCGCGGCGATCGCGGCGATGGGCGCCGCCAGCCAGAAGGACATGGGCAAGGTGATCGGCGTGCTCAAGCAGAAGTACGCCGGCCAGATGGACTTCGCCAAGGCAAGCGCGATCGTAAAAGGACTGCTGCAGTAATCTGCGCTTGCCCACTTCATGGGTGCGGCGGGCTCATGAGCCCTTGCAGATTGGCAGCGCCTGTGGCGGCGGTGCCGGATGGTCCTTCTTGTACTGGGCAATGATCGGCTCGAGGGTCGTCCTCGGCCAGAATTTCGGCGTGCCGATCTCCTTCAGACAGGATGCGTTCCAGTAGGAGCTCGAAGCGGAATGGCCGCTCGCCGCGGCGGCGATGTCGCGCGATTCCGGATAGATGTAGAGCGTCGTCGGGTTGCCCTTGACCATCGCGATGAGCTGCGTGGCATCGGCCGCCGACCAGCTGGTGCAGCCATTGCTGCGGCCGCCGGCATAGTCCACCAGCTTGCCGAACGGCACCATGCCTTCATGGTCGGCGTAAGAACTGTTCGGGTTTTTGCGCAGGCACATGCCGCGCAGCACCTGGGCCGCGTGGCCGCCAATAACACGCTGCCTGGCATTGGCGGCTTCGCCTTCGCCATCGAACTGGATGAAGGTGCGCAGGAAAGCGGTGTCCTGTTTTGCGCCGGTGCGATAGAAGCTTTTGAATGAGGTTTTCGCCTCGCGGGTCATATAGGCGCCACCGGCGGTCAATTCCGAATCCATCGCATTGCCGAAGTTCTTGGCGCATCGCCTGCCGTTTGAGAAATTGACGTTGCCTTTCAGGTTGCGGCCGCCGCCGTGGCCCGACGAGATCGCGCGAAACGACTGGCTGGCTTCGCAGATGATGTAGTAGCGGCGCCCCAGCACGCCATTGCCGAGATCGCCGGGACGCGTCGCATCCATGGCGAAGTAGCAGGGGTTCTTGACGGCGCCGGCGGCCACTTTTTTCAGGTAAAGCGCGCGCGCCCGCTCCAGGACGACCGCTGCGATCTGACCATCGCCCTCGCCAACATGGGCGTGCAGCCAGGCCGGAATGTTGGACGGTTGCAGGGCGGCGAAGGATCGCGCCGATACCGTCACGGCGACGACAGTGGCCAGGAGGCCGAGGATAGCGACACCCAGCGGGACATATCTCAATCGCATAGTTCCCCCCATCAACGCAGTGTCTCAGCGGTGAATCACCACGAGCCAATCATAAAAGGCCTCGCGCCAATCTGCGAAACACTTCTAGTTTAGCTGCCCACCCCAAAGCCGGAATACATCATGGTTGAAATCGTCAAACCAGCGCTCGAACATCTGCCGTCCTACAAGGCGGCGCTGGAGCGCGGCTGGTCGCCGGACAATGTGCGGCTTGAGGAAGCGACCCGCGAACAGCTTGCGGCAATAGAGGAAG
>NZ_RZOJ01000107.1:0-16211 GCF_003998845.1 Mesorhizobium sp. M4A.F.Ca.ET.022.05.2.1
GTGCATCAGGGGATCGCGCCGAAAAAGAAATCGCGCCAAATGCCAGCGCGATGACGCCGAAGCTGGCCGCGAGCGAGGAGATTTGAGCGATCAGGCCAAGCAATCCTGGCCCCAACAGCAGTCCGGCATATCCGATCGTCGTCACAGTTGACATGGCAGGAGCAGCAGACTTGCCGCCCATTCGGCCAGCGGCCGCAAAAAGGGTGGGCACGATGTTGGCAAGGCCAAGACCACAAACTGTGAGCGCCACAAAAACAATAATAAGATTGCTGCCCATGACGATCATTGCGAGCACTGAACCTGCGCAAACTACCGCGCAGTAGCGCAGCGTTCGCACCTGGCCGATTGTGTTGGCGATGGCGTCGCCGAACAGGCGCCCGATTGCCATCATCGTCGAGAACGCAGCGAAGCCGTAAGCTCCTGTGCTTTCTGATCCACCGGATCGCGTCACGATATAGATCGCGCTCCAATCGATCATTCCTCCCTCGGCCAGCATTGCTAGAAACGCCAGACCGCCCAGGAGGTAGAGATGCCTATTGAAGGCACTCTGGGATCGAGCATCCTCGATCTCGACAGCGGCGGCAGAGGCGTGGATCCAGCTCAACTGGTTCCATCCAATCCAGGCGACGAGCGCTACCGCCGCAATACCCATTCCCGTCACCCCAAGGCAAAGGCTTAAAGCGCCGCCGCCTGACAGTATCCGCCCCACGACCAAAGCGCCGGCCAAGCTTCCAAAACTAAACATGGCATGGAACGACGACATAACCTGCCGACGTATAAGACGCTCCAAGGCCGAGGCGTCTGTGTTCATCGATACGTCCAGCGTTCCAAATCCGGCACCGGCAAGGAACACAATCATCGCCAGGGAAAGAGCTCCTCCGGCCCAAGGAAGGGCCAACAGCGCGAAGCCGAATGTGAGCGAGCCCAAAAGGCTCAGCAGACTGCTCGGAACAATCGCCACCAAGCGGCCGACATTGGTCATCATCGCGATCGCGCCCAGAGCGAAGCAAATCAGGACCAGTCCAAGTTGACCCTTGGCGAGGTTCATCTGAACGCTGAGAACTGGTAGGGAGGATGCCCAGGCTCCAATGCCGACGCCGCCACTTAGGAAGAAGAGGCTGCAAAAAAAGCGGCTGATTCGGATGGCCGAGGGGATCTTCGAGCTTTCCTTCACTTTCGACGACCTCCGCCTGCTATCGTCATCTTCGCCGGCCGCCACGAGATGTCTCATGCTTTGAAGTTTCGCAGGTATTAGGCAGGGCGGAGCCAAATGCGGTGCGACCTAAATCGTAGACCACTTGGGACAACTGACATACGGACGGATGAAGGCCGGCGATCCTACTTTCCTTGTTTGATGAAATCCGCTGTTCTTTCGCCGATCATGATGCAAACGGCGTTGGTGTTGCCCGAGACGAGGGTTGGCATGACGGATGCATCGGCCACCCGAAGACCCTCGACACCGCGAACGCGGAGCCTGGGGTCGACGACCGCCATATCGTCATGGCCCATGCGGCAGGTACCGGCGGGATGAAGCGCTGCATGCGCTACCTCTTGGCAAAACCTTCTCACTTGGATCGGCGTCGTTGTTGCGGGGGAGGGTACTTGCCTTGATGCTATGTAGCGCCGGATGGCCGGCTGCTCCATGATTTCGAAGGCTCCCATGGTCCCTTCAACCACCGCATCGAGATCATAGGGGTCGGAAAAGTACCGTGGCGCCACGCGTGGATTGGCATAAGGATCGGCGCTTTTCAGCGTTACTTCTCCTCGAGACCGAGGCCGGATTTGTCCCAGGTTTATCGTGCAGCCGTTTCCGCCGGGGACGGCGTCAATCCCTTCCTCGATGCCCGCACCCACGACCATGAAGTATTGCACATCCGGGATCGGCTCGCTTGCATTGCCCCACCAGAATGCGCCTCCCTCGATCAGGTTCGAAGAAGCCGGGCCATCCCTGAACAGCAGATAATTCAGGCCAGCCGCGGCTTTCCAGTGCGGCTTCTTGTATTTGTCGTAGCTGTGGGGCCCATTCAACTGATAGACGAGTGAAACTTCGACGTGGTCCTGCAGGTTCTGTCCGACCCCCGGCAGATCGGCAACGACAGGAATGCCATGGCCGCGCAAAGCGTCGGCCGGGCCGATTCCCGACAACATCAGCAATTTCGGCGAGGCAATCGCACCTGCCGACAAAATCACTTCGCGACTGGCCATGAGCACCCATTTGCGGCCCTTCGCCACATACTCCACCCCGACGGCACGTCCCTTCTCTACAATGATCCGCGTTACCGTGGAGCCCGTTCGAACCTGGAGATTGGGTCGGTGGCGAGCGGGTTTGATGAATGCCGTTGCGGCACTGCTGCGCCGCTTGTTCTTGGCAGTGATCTGGTACAGACCGCAGCCGGCCTGGTCACCCGAATTGAAATCAGGATTATAGGGCAGACCGGCCTGCTGGCACGCCTGCAGCCAGGCGCGCGTGAGGGGGTGGATGTGATCGATGTCGGAGACGCCTAGCGGTCCCCCTACGGCGTGGGCCTGGTTGCAGAACCGGTTGTTATCTTCCGAGCGCAGAAAGTAGGGCAACACATCATCATAGTTCCAGCCATCGGCGCCGAATGCCTGCCAGCGCGCATAGTCGGATGGAGCGCCGCGTATATAGATCATTGCGTTAACTGAACTGCCACCGCCGAGCACTCGGGCCTGGACCATGGTTGGCTGATCGGTGCGCGACTGGGCTGCGGTCGGCTCCCAGGCAATCCGTTTCAAGAGCGACCCTTGAGCGGTCTTGTAATAGGCACCGGGTATGTGGATGTAGGGGTTGAAGTCGCGCGGGCCTTCCTCCAACAGGAAGACAGAGGCATCAGGATCTTCCGAAAGCCGCGCGGCAATCACGCATCCGGTGGAGCCACCGCCAACGACGATATAGTCACAGGTGGTCTGCATGATTTCATCTCGTGGTCGAATCCCCAGGAGCGCCGATCCGTACCTTGTCATGGGTCCGATATCCTCTGATCGAATTCCGGCCTGAGCTCCGCCGCAGAGCCGCGCCGGATTTTGGCGCGACAGATGACCGTCCTGTCCGATTTAGAACGAAGCTGGTCCTTCCACAGTAGGCAAACATCGCGAGCGCATGACAAGTTCGCAATCCATGGAACGTCGAAGCAAGGTGACGCGCTAGGAGAGAAAGTTTGCGGTGGTTTCGGCGTTCGATGCTGGCCCGGACCGCGGGCTGAGATACCGGGCCACCAAGGTCGGCCTCGCCGCGTCGGGTGCCGGTCACTTCGCGAAGTGACGCAGAATCGGCGTCAAGTTACGACAAGAATCGTCCAGACGCGCACTTCTTTTGGCTCCCGCATTGTGGTGTGGTCTGGCACAGGTAGACCTTGATGATGGACGACAAGCCGTGCCGAACCAGACGAGAGACCTTTCGTTTGCCGACGATTTCATCTTCGCCAAGCTTGTCGAAGATGTCCGCGACTATCCGGTTGAAGATGCCGTCGTTGTGAACATCAGTCCCAGCGCGATGATCACCGGCGACGAGCATCCGGCGACCGTGCCAGCCTGGAAGTCGACATGGCTGAAGGGCGGGCAGATCAAGTCTGCGGAACGGGCAGCGCTTCTGAAGGTGCGAAAAGCCACCAATCTTGGCGGTTGCATGTTCCGCGGCTGGGACTGGCTTGGCAATCGAATAAAGAGTTTCCCACGCGACACGCCGCTGTTCATTTCCCCGCAGGATGAGGTCGGCACGGTCAGCACCGATCCTCTGGTATTCACCAATGAGCGCGCAGCACCCGGCTCCCCACAAACGTTCACGCTCAAGCTGAACCTTTGGTGGTCGCCGGGAGACACTGACTGCTTCATCCACAATGAGCACGGCTTCCTCGAAACACACACGCAAATCCATGGCTCCGGACGGATGCAGAAATTTCGACTGCGCGACGAGACCACAATTTATGAAGACGTGGTGATGCCAGTCGGTTATTCGCACGATCCGTTTTGCAGGGTCACCGGTAAGAATGAGTGGACCTACCCCTGGCACCGCTACTACGCGGATACCGATTCGGTGTGGCTGGCCGTAGAACTCCACCCTTGATGACTTTCGGACCGGCCTCTGGCGATCGTCAGCGCCTCGCATCAGTCGGCGATCAAGTGTAGGCGCCAAAGGCCCGCTTCCGCTGCATTGTTCCAGCTGGTTAAGTCGGGCGGGTTCCCGACGGAGCTGTCAGACTGAAAGACTGAAAGGAAGAACATGAAGCTCGACAGCATGCGCGTTGAAGGAGCCGACAACGGTATCGCGGCAATCGAGGAGGATTTAGTTCGGCTGCGGGCCAATGCTCACACGGACTGGTTCTTCGCCCCAAGTGGCAAAAGCCGTGTCGCGAATGTCACGCGAGTGGTGCGCGAGATCGACGAGCAGCATTTTGCATTGTCTGCCAGGGTCTCTGTCGAATTCGCGTCTCCATACGACGCTGGCGCGATCTTCATCGAATGCGACGACAATAACTGGGCGAAGATCGCGTTCGAATTTTCCGCCGCGCGTAAGCCCACCATTGTCAGCGTGGTGACTCGCGGCACATCCGATGACTCGGATGGACCCCGTCATTTCGGCGAGCATGTGTGGCTGCGCGCCTATTGTGACGGAGAAACGATCGCGTTCCATTTTTCCGAAGACGGCAAATACTGGAATTTCCTGCGCTGGTTCACTCTGCCCGGCGTCGAAAGGCGGCCGGTGCGTATAGGACTGGGCGTTCAATCGCCGACAGGCGAGGGGACGACCGCTGTCTTCTCGGACGTCCAGCTTTGTGTGGCCAAGATCAGCGATCTGCGGAACGGACAATAGCTGACCGCAATTGGCCGTTGGCGACGGCGGCTCAGTCCGCTTGGTCCCTCATGATCGATATACGATGGGGACCAACGGCGACCGACTTTATGGCCTGCGCGTTCCCCACCAAGGCGCCAGTGATGCGACGTGGCAGGACGCCGGAAATCGTGATCCGAGTGACGGATGTAACGCATCGCGTTTTCGGGATGGTCAGTTCCAGTTCGCAAGAACAGCGATCCTTACGGATCGACTGAGGTGTCGGAGCGCCTTGAGTACAAGCGCGGCCACGGCGCCAAAATATAAGGTCTTGGCGCCTAGGCCGCGCACATGGCTCGAGGCCAACTCGCGCCGCGAGTTGCGGGCTTCCACAACGATCGGCATCCGACCGCACTTGTCGTCGCATGACGGCTTTGAGCCCTACGCAACGAAATTCGTGCTGATGCGCGAACGGTCGGCCGACTGAAAACCAGGAGCGGCAGGTCGATCTTGTTCAATCGAAGCCACCGCCGCGAAACGCTCTTGACAACCTCAGCACTTCGCGGGATGTTCATTCAGTAATAGTTACTTTCACTGAATGAAATAAGGATTGGCAATGGCGACTGTGCTTCAAAAAGACGAGATCAAGGGGATCATCCCGCCACTCGTCTCGACCTTTAGACCCGATGGTGATCTCGACCTGGAGCTGTTCAAGGGTGAGCTTCGGTTCATGGAAAGCGCTGGCATTCGCCTTGCCGTGGTCGGCGGAAGCACAGGTTCGGGAGATGAGCTTTCCGCAGACGAACTCGGGCTCTTGGTGGAAACAGCCGCCGCCAACAGCAAGCTCCGCGTGATCGCCGGGATCATCACGACCACCACCCGGGACGCCATAAAGCGTGGTGTGCTCGCCAAGCAGGCCGGCGCCTGCGCGCTGATGCTTGGGCCACCGATCTACAATACCCCCTCGGGGGATGGGCTGGACAAGTTCATCCAGGACGTCGGGAAGGCGACCTCTCTGCCCATCATCTATTACAACCATTTCTTCAACCCGCCGTCCGTCATGCAGCGCATTGCTCAGCTGCCGGAGGTCATCTGCGTGAAGGAAGTGGCGCTGGAGCCGGTGACGGAACTGGTCCAGACGGTTGGCGACCGCGTCGCCATCGCTGCCGGCGCGGACAGCGTGAACATTGCGAGCTTTCTATTCGGGGCGCAGGCTTCGATCTCCGGCATCAACACGGTCATTCCAGAGCAGTACGGGGCGATCTTTGCCGCGCACGCAGCCGGCGACTACGTCCTCGGACGCAAGCTGACGGACAAGATCGCACCGCTGGCACGGGAGATGACCAAGAGCGTCAATTTCCCCGCCCGCATTAAGTTCGCGATCAACGCCCAGGGCCGCAAGGTAGGGGAACCGCGCAAGCCCAATGGCGACCTGGCCAAGGAGGATCAGGAAAACATCCTGAAGGCCCTCAAGCATGCCGGACTGCTTGCCTGAGACGTGACAGGCGTTGCCCGTCCGTTCGTCGAGTTAATGAGCCAAAACAAACCATCAAAACAGAGGGAATGAAGAAATGAGGAAGGACGTGTATCCCCCCAAGGCAGATTCGACGCTTATCGGGCGGCGCGATGTGCTGAAGACAGGCTTGTTGTTGGGCACCGGTATAATGCTTGCCGGAGCGGGGCTTCGCCCGGCCCTGGCCGACGAACCGAAGCGGGGAGGGACGCTCCGCGTCGGCCTAGGCGCAGCCGGGGCGAAATCGTCGCTCAACCCCTTCATCTCGACGGGCGATATGGATTTCGCCGTCGCGCAGTCGATCTTCGACCGGCTCACCGATTTCGACAAGGATGGCAATCTCTATAACAAGCTGGCGGATGACTTCACTCACAACGCCGAGGGCAATGTCTGGAAAATCAAGCTCAAGAAGGGTGTGGTCTGGCATGACGGCGCGCCTTTCACGGCCAAGGACGTGGTCTACACCATCCAGTACATCCTCAATTCCGACAACAAGGCCGATGCCTATCCCAACCTGGCGCCGCTCATGGAGCCGAAAGGGGTGCGCGCGCTCGATGCCAATACGGTCGAAGTCGAGTTGAAGCAGCCCTATGCGCTGCTGCCGCAAGTGCTGGGCAGCAAGGTCATGTTCCTGATGAAAGAGGGCACGACCGATTTCGACAAGCCAATCGGGACCGGGCCCTTCAAGTTTGTGTCATGGTCCCGCGGTCAGCGGGTGACGCTGGCACGCAGTGATAACTATCGCATGCCCGGCCAGCCATATCTCGATGGGGTCGAATTCATCGCGATCAACGACCCGACCGCGCGCATGAATGCGTTGGTGGCCAACCAGGTCGATGCCGTGGCTCAGCTCGATGGAAGTCTTGCGCGCCTGATTCAAGCAAATCCCGCACTCACCCTGCTGCGCTCGAAGAGCGGTGCCACGACCGACCAATTCATGATGACGAACCTGAAGCCCTTTACGGACGTGCGCGTCCGCCAGGCGTTCCGGCTCATGATCGACCGCCAGCAACTGCTCGACAACGCACTGTCGGGATATGGCAGGATTGGCAACGACCTGCATTGCATCACCGATCCAGACTACGCCTCCGAGCTGCCGCAACGGGCTTACGACCCCGACCAGGCGAAATCGCTGCTCAAGCAGGCGGGCTTTGACAACAGCCAGGCGATCACCCTTTACACCTCGGATGCCGCCCCAGGCATGCAGGCGTCGGCAACCCTCATCGCCAACCAGGCCAAGAAGATCGGCGTCGACATCGAGCTTCTCGTCGTGCCACCCGACAGCTACTATTCCGGCCCGAACTTCAAAAAGACGCAGATGGGCAGTTCGGATTGGGGACAGCACACTCTCGAATCCCAATTCGGCCAAGGCTATGCGCGGGGGGCCTACTGGAACGAACCGGATTGGACCAGCGACGAGTTCGATAAGTGGGTAAGCAAGGCAAGGACCACATTCGACGGGCCCAAGCGCCGCGAGTATTACGTAGAGGCGCAAAAGGTCCTCTGGAACGAGGGAGCTTACATCATCTGGGGCTTCCGTGATCTTCTCGATGCCTCCAGTGCCAAGGTCAAGAACATCGTTCCCTCCACCCAGAGAAATCTTGGCTACTATCAATTCGAAAACGTCTATCTCGTGTAGCCTGCAAGCCGCCGTAGCCGACCAGGCTGCGGCGGCCACCCTTTTTGTGAAGAGTGACCTCCTTGAACAAGCCTTTGCTCCAGCTTCTTTTGACAAGAATAGCCTTGGCTGCCGTCACCCTTTTTGCCGTCTCCATCGTCGTCTTTGCCGCGACACTGTATCTGCCAGGAGATCCGGCCCGGGCTGCGCTTGGTGCCAAGGCTGATCCTTCGGCAGTTGAGGCGCTCCGGCGCGAGTTCGGCATGGACCGGCCTGCAGTCGTGCAATATGCGACCTGGATCGGAGGCGCGCTCACCGGCGACTTTGGCCGGTCGATACCGTCCGGGCGGCCAGTGTGGGAGGCGATCGGACCAAGGGCCGTCAACACCCTGATACTGACAGTGACATCGCTGCTTCTGTTGATACCGCTCTCCTTCGTGCTCGGCGTTGCAGCAGCGATCTACAAAGACAGATTAACAGACCACCTGATATCAGTTCCGACAATCGTCACCGTCGCCCTGCCCGAGTTCGTCATCGGCACGATATTGATCGTGCTTTTCGCAGTCTATCTTCGGTGGTTGCCGCCGGTTTCGCTAATCAACGATAGCCTTCCGGTTTCATCTCAAACGAGCCTTTTCATTTTGCCAGTCCTAACCCTGCTTGGCACAACACTGGCACAGGTCGTTCGCATGGTGCGGGCGGTGGCACTCGAAGTGCTGAGCGCCGAATACATCTATATGGTGCGGCTGAGGGGCATAAGCCCAGCGCGGGTGTTGTTGCGTCATGTTCTTCCCAACACCATCACACCGACCATCCAGACGATCGCGTTGAACGCGGCCTGGTTGGCCGGCGGAGTGGTGGTCACCGAGTCGGTCTTTCAATTGCCCGGCATCGGCAGCGCGCTCTCGGAAGCTGTCATAAACCGTGACATGCCGACAGTGCTGGCCATCACCCTGATCATCACGGCGACTTATGTGCTTATCAACCTGGTGTCCGAAGCGCTGATCCTTCTCCTTAATCCAAGGCTGCGCGTGGCGCGCGGTACAACCTAGCCGGAGATTGACCGTATGCGCCGCTCAGTCCTGCGCCTGACCCTGGCGAAGCCAGCAGCTCGCATCGCTCTGGTCCTTGTCGTCATCATCGTTGCGATTGCCTCGCTCGGACCATTTTTCAGTCCCTACGCCTTCGATGAAATCGTCGGCGCTCCATTCACGCCGATAACCCACGAGCATTGGCTTGGAACCGACTTCCTGGGGCGCGACACTTTCAGTCGCTTCCTCTATGGCGGGAGGACTGTGCTCGTGGTCGCGCTTTGCGCGACAGTGGCGGCCTATGTCGTGGCGGTGCCGCTCGGCATCTACTCGGGCCTGCGGCGAGGCTCGCTTGATATTTTCCTGATTGCCATTTCCGATGTGATCTATGCGCTCCCGCCGGCAATCTTTCTTCTCGTCCTTCTGGCCTCGACGGGGCCAAGCCTGCCCACAGTCATCATAGGCATCGTGATCCTGCATTCGCCGCGCATCTTCCGTATCGTGCGACTGATCACCATGGACATCTCCAAGAACGAGTACGTCGAAGCTGCCTTCGCGCGCGGGGAAAGCTGGGGCGCAATCTGCTTCCTTGACATCCTGCCCAACGTGCTGACCCCGGTCCTGGCCGACTTCGGTGTGCGACTTTGCGGATCGATCATCCTCTACGCTTCGCTAAGCTATCTGGGCCTGGGCCTGCCACCGCCGGCGGCCGACTGGGGTCTGATGATCAGCGAAAACCGGATTGGCATCACGATCTCGCCATGGATCGCAATCGCGCCAGCTCTGGCAATTGCTGCCTTCTCCGTTGCCGTCAACGTGCTTGCCGACAGCTTTGCGCGCTCGGTCGGTCGGTCGAAAGAGATTTGAAATGACCGAAGCAATCCCGCTCGTTGTGCAATCGCTTTTCATGCGAGATCTGAACGGCCGCGAAATCGTCAGCGACGTCTCCCTTCATGTGAAGCGCGGTGAAGTCCTGGCCATCATCGGTGAATCGGGATCTGGAAAGACGTCGGTCGCCTTGAGTCTGCTAGGCTTTGCGCGGCCCGGAATGCGCATTTCCTCCGGCAACATTCTGATTGGCGGCACCGACATCCTCTCGCTCTCGGGTAGGAGGAAACGAGCCTTCCAGGGCGGCAAAGTATCGCTGGTTCCACAAAATCCGACCACGAGCTTCAGCCCCCGCATGTCGGTCGGCAAGCAAATGGCCGAGCTTCTTGCGGCGCACGGCCATTCGGGCACCGGCATGAAGCAACTGATGCGTGACGCGTTGCGGAGCGTTGATCTCCCAGACGATGAAAAGTTTTTGAGGCGCTATCCCTTCGAGCTGAGCGGGGGTCAACTGCAACGCATCGCAATTGCAATGGCCTTCATCACGGCTCCCCAGGTCATCGTGATGGACGAGCCCACCACGGGCCTGGACGTATCCACCCAGCAAACGATCCTCGAGCTGATAGCGAGGCTGGTCAAGTCCAGCAGCGCCAGCGTGGTGTACGTCACCCATGACCTTGCAGTCGTGAATGTCGTGGCCGACCGGGTGGCCGTCATGCTTTCTGGAAGGATCGTCGAGCAGGGGAGCCGCAAGCAGATCTTCGCAGCACCGAGCGACGACTATACGCGCATGCTGCTCGACGCTATTCCACGACTGGTAACCGACGGTCCAGCGGCGGCGCCCAGGGCCGACGGTGCAATTGAATTCCAGAACGTCCTCGAGGTGAAGAACCTGCGCGCGGCTCATGGCCAGGTCGAGGTCGTGCACGGCGTTTCATTCTCGGTTGGCAAAGGGGAGTGCGTGGGTCTGGTCGGTGGGAGCGGCAGCGGCAAGACCACAACAGGCCGATGTGTGACAGGTTTGCATAGCAACGCTTCAGGTAGCTTGTTGTTCGAGGGCCATTCGATGCCATTCGCCGTCTCAAGTCGCTCGAAAGCAGATCTGAGCGCCATGCAGATCGTCTTCCAAAATCCCGACCGCTCGCTCAACCCGAAGGAATCGATCGCGCAAAGCATCGCCCGCGCCGTCCGCCTAACGGGGCTGGCTGACAAAGCAAGGGTCGGTGCCGAAGTGCGGTCTCTTATTGACAGGGTTCGATTACCGCAACGGGTTGCCGATCTTTACCCGGGCGATCTATCGGGAGGTGAGCGTCAACGCGTGGCCGTGGCCCGCGCGCTGGCGGTCAAACCTAAGCTTTTGGTGTGCGACGAAATCACTTCGGCTCTCGACGTGTCTGTGCAGGCGGCCGTCGTCGACCTTCTGCTCGATCTGAAGAAGGACGGCCTTGCGATACTTTTCATAACCCACAACCTGCCGCTGGTCTCCGAAATTGCACAATCCATCATAATCATGAAGGACGGGAGCATCGTTGAGGCGGGACGAACGAATGACGTCCTGCGTTCGCCAAGGCACTCTTACACAAGAATGTTGTTGGACGCCGCGCCGCGACTTAATTGACGACCGGCTCGACTTGGAGCACCAAGGGGCGATTGCTACCGGATTCGCTGGAACGATCTTGCCAAACGACCTGCTCACCGACGAGGAAAAAAGTGCCCGTTTTGACGCTGTCGATCGGGCGGTTGCAGTCTTGCGCGTTCTTGAGCGCTCTGACCAGCCCATGTCGCTGTCGATGATCGCTCGAGAGGTTGGGCTCGGACAGCCAACCACGTCACGTTATGTCGCCAGTCTCGTCGGGCATGGGCTGATCGAAAAGGTGAATGGCAATCGCTATGTGCTGGGCATTGGGCTTTATATTCTTGGGCAGAAATCACTGCATCGCAGAGACGTTCGAACGGTAGCCCATCCCTATCTGGAAACCTTGCATGAACAGTTCAACGAGACGGTCAGCTTCGCCCTTTGGCTGCGTCACGAGGTCATTGTCGTGGACTGTATCGAGGCCATGCAGACACTGCGTCAGGGAGCGTCCGTGGGCGTAGTCAATCCATGGCACGCCACTTCTCTCGGCAAGTCCATTCTCGCCTGGTTGGATGCGCAGGAAGTCAACGTGCTGCTAAAGGAACCGGGGCTCCCCCGCTACACGCATAACACCCTCACCACCGTGGACCAATTGTGTGCCGAATTCCCACTTATCCGGGAGCGGGGCTATGCTATCGACAACGAGGAGTCCGCCATAGGAGGTCGCTGCATCGGCGCGCCTGTTTTCGATCAATCGGGACGCCCGCTCGGCGCCATCAGCATCAGTGGGCCAATCGCGCGCGTTACCGATGAGGATGTCCCCTCGACCGGAGGGCGAATTGCCGAGATCGCAGGGCAGATATCCCGTGCAATGGGGTATTCGGGAAAGCCACCCCGTGACGCCAGGCAATCCTAGACCGCTCTTGCTCTTGCCTCTCTGAAGCCAAGTAATCGTCTCCGCGATAGAAAATTCGCTCGGACACGACCGGTTCCGAGCTGGGGCGGGTCACTGGCCCGCAGCATCCTGCACAGATTGATCCCGCTTGAGCAGGCCCATTGTTTGCTGCCCTCCTTGAACCGAGGCGGTGCGGCGCTTCGAGGCGGCTTTAGCCACAGCCTCCGCGGCGCGAAGGGCGGCGACATTATCTGACCCTCGCGCCAGCCAGGTCAGCCTTCGCTCCCCGGCGCTGACAAAGTCCTCGACTGCAGCAACATGCGAATCCCCGTCGCGAACCGGCACGAGTTCGTTCTTGGCTGCGTGCCGACGCATGAGCGTACCCGAAGCCTTGCCGTTCAGCGTACCGTGGGCGATCAGCGTGCCGCGATCTCCAGCCACCACAACCGTGCTTTCCAGGTCGGCGATCGCAAAACTCTCGAATGCATGAAACAGGCTGCCATCGTCGAGTTGAAAGGAATAGGAAATCTGGTTGGGTCTGCCATCGGCAACAGTGCAAATGGCCGAGACTTCACGCGGTTCTCCACCCGTCAGGAACCTGGCAAGGTCGATGTCGTCGACGGACATGTCGAGATAGATGTCGCCCTCGTTGTCGAAATCGTCCTTTCTGCGCTTGGCTGCGGGCTTGTACGGTCCCTCGCGGGTAAGAAGGATCGATTGCACCTTCCCGATGTCACCATCCAGGATCAGTCTGCGCATGGTCTGGTGGATGGCCGATGCCCGGAATGGGTGATGTACCGCAAGCACAATCCCGGCGCTGTCGCACAGACGCACAAGCTCAGCGGCTACTTTGCTGTTTTCGGAGATCGGTCCGTCACAAAGGACGTTCTTGCGAGCTTTGGCCGCAGCGGTGATGTAATGGGCCCGCCGCCTCAGACGTGCACTGACATAGGTGAACTCGACCTTAGGATCGCCGAGGGCATCCGACAGGTTGGTCGTCCATTGCGGAATGTCGAGATCCTGAGCGAAATGAGCTGCATCCACCTTTCGGCGGCTGACCACCCACAACGGAGTATGCCCCTGCGCTCTGATGCCCGCGACCATCTGCTCCGTGGCAATGGTTCCGGTCCCCATAACTGACCACCCCGTCTTGCCGTGAGTTGCCATGCCGGGCGCTCCTGATCTGGCCCCGAGTATGAGCGCATTAGCTTCTTGCAGCCAACTTCGCATCTCGTTGAAGTCTGCATCAAAGTGACGTACAGATAGCGTCTGTTCGCGTCATTGGGGAGGTGATCGAAGTGAACCACATCGCGGGGGATACCGCCGCGCTCGCGGCAAATTTGAGGACCTTGTGCGATCGCCACGGGTCTGTAGCTGCTGTTTGTCGCAAATTAAACGTCAACCGGCAACAATTTAACAAATATCTGTCAGGCGCTCATGTGCCGTCCAGCGCCAATCTGCGCACGATCGCGAATTTCTTCGGGCTGAGCGTACCGATCCTTTTCTCCAACCCTGAGGAGTTCAGGACGCTCATTGACGGCAACTTTTTTCATGCGATGTCAACGGCGCGCCACCTGCCAGAGTTTGTCAATTTCCTCTCGAATATCGTTTTCGACGGCAGCGTACAGGATTCGGAGATCCTGGGCGTCTATGACCGGTATCAGTTTTCCTCTATCTACAAGGGGTTCATTCTAAAATCGGCATTCTGCCTATATAGGAATAACAATTTTCTCCAGCATTACTACATCGAGCGCTTCCCGAGCTTCGATAGACCGGGAAGAACCGAATATGTCTTCAAGTACTATGGTTTCAGCTTCCCAGTTGCGGATCGGCTGTTTACGGCCGACTTCGAAGGCATCCAAAGTAATGAGCTTACCTTCGGCGTCTATGCTCAGGTTAAGCGGAATGCGAAACGCTTCATGTTCGGCATCGCCAGCGGCATTGCAGCCAATGCCTTCCGGCAGCCCTATGCGACTAAGGTCGCCCTGCACTACAAGGGGCCAGGCTTGCTCCAACGGAGTCATCTAAAGGAGCTTACTGTCATCGACCGGAGCGATCCAGGCATCCCCAGGGAAGTGCTGCAATATCTGGGGGATGGTTCGGACATGATCCAGATGTGATGAGCAAACTTTCAGCCTGACGAAGTGGCATCAGTCATGGGCTTGGATACTCGCTTGTTCGCGAATCCGACTTTGCGCCACCCGTTAATTCGCCTGTGCCGACCCGCCCCAGTTCGCGCATTGCCAACAAAGCCCGCATTCACCCTGAGCGGGTCGACGTCACGGGCGTGCTCAGTTGCGGTCATCTTGCCCAGAACCTCGCAGCTCAACCGATTGACAGCAAAGAGAAGGCGGCCAACCTGGTTGACCGCCTTTCAATGCGATGAAAGCCTTGGGAGGACATCGGAGGAGCAACAAATCCTTTGGCTCGACTTGCCGACGCAAGCAGGTGCCAAGTCCACTGCTACCGTTTTACATGCAGGAGTTAAACCCTGAAACCGTAGGGCCGCAACTTCGCACGGACAAGGTTTGTGAAGCGATAAGATGCGTGCTGGGCGCCTTTTCACGTCACCTAGGAACATGTGAGCCAAAAGGCTTTGTCGAGGGGCGAACAAGCCAGCAGCCAAACGGCCCCCCAAACGGCGTGATCGCCATCTTAGGTTCCGTCTTCGAGTTGCCGGCAGCTTAGGCGTTCCGGACAAGCTCATCCAATGCCGACCGATGCAACGACGGCGTCGCCGCGGCCAGGACGGGGCCTCCTTCCTCAGCTCGGCCACCGTCGACACGCGTGATCACACCCCCCGCCTTCTCGATTATCGGGATCAGCGCCACGATGTCGTAGGACTGCAGGGAAGGTTCAAGCGCTAAGTCGATCCGGCCCGCGGCCAGCATTGCGAAGGCATAACATTCCCCACCGTACCGGGTCATCTTGACGGCGCTGTTCAGCCGCTCGAAGCCAGCTTTGAGATCGCCGTGAAAATGTTCGGGCGAGTTGGTATGGAGAATGGCGTCGGAGAGGGTGTCGATGCTACGCGTCCTGAGTCGCTGGGGTTCGCCGGCGCGCTGGCGCCAAGCCCCGGTCGTGTCGGCCCAGAACCGCTCGCCAATGTAGGGCTGGCTAAGCATGCCCATCTCGGCTTGGCCGCGATTGGTAAAACCGATGAGTGTCCCCCAGACTGGAATGCCGCAGATGAAAGGCCGCGTTCCGTCTACGGGATCAAGCACCCAGCGCCAGTCACTGCCGCCGCCCGTTTCGCCGAATTCCTCACCGAGTACGGCGTGGTCCGGAAACTCTTTCTCTATGGCGGCACGCAATGCGATTTCGGCCTCGCGATCTGCCTCTGTCACCGGATCGAACCTGTATCCGGCCTTCACCTTCGTCTCTACGGCAAGGTCGACCAGATAGCGGGGCAGGGTCTCGGCATCGGCCAGATCAGCCAAGTAGTGTAAAAACGATGAGTTCGGGAGCTTCGACATGGGTTCCATCTCCATCAGTCGCAACGGCTGCCGTTTTGGCAAACGCAGATTCCAGTTTCGCCTTTGTCCGGAACAAGTACCGAGCGATCGCGTCCGCCAAGGTATGCGCATGTGCGCCAGTGGTTCGTCAGGCCGCCTGCAAAGGCCGCGTAGCATCCGCAGCCAGCAGACGCACTGCGCTCGCCGCACGAGCGACGACTTCACGTGCGAGCTCGCCGGCCCGGACACTGGCGATGATATGCCGCGCCACGTCATCGACCTGAGGTCCGCCCGCCAACAGGAGAAGGTCGACGCCGGCTTTTAGCGACGCCACCGCCGTTTCCGGAACGGTCCGGCCTCGCAACGTTCCCGGCAGGTCGAGGTCGTCCGAGACGATCAGGCCCTGGAACCGGTGGGAGCCGCGAAGCATCGCGACCACCTTTGCAGAAGTCGAGGAAGGCTCGGCCGGATCGATTGCATCGACGGGAATGGGCCCAGTCATGATG
>NZ_RZOJ01000108.1:0-16137 GCF_003998845.1 Mesorhizobium sp. M4A.F.Ca.ET.022.05.2.1
CGCCGAGTGGATAGCTCGCGGTGTATTCGGCCACCGCCTTCTCCAGCGCGAAGCGGCTTTCCAGAGGCCGCGACTGTTTCGAGGCCCAAGCGCCGATGCGGCTGCCGCGCGGCCGCGTCGCGTAGTAGGCATCGGCCTCGGCATCGCTGACGATCTCCACCGGCCCGCGCACGCGCACCTGACGGCGCAGCGATTTCCAATGGAAGCACATCGCCGCCTTCATGCTGCCAAGAATCTCGCGGCCCTTGGCGCTCTCGAAATTCGTGTAGAAGACAAACCCGCTTTCGTCGAACCCCTTGAGCAGCACCATCCGCACATCAGGCATGCCGTCGGCATCGACGGTCGCCAGCGCCACGCCGTTGGGGTCGTTGGGCTCGCTTTTGGTCGCGTCCTCCAGCCATGTGGCAAAGAGGCGGAATGGCTCGGCGGCCTCGGTAAAGTCACCGCTTGTTAACTCAGTTTCGCTCATAGTTTTCCAAATTCTTACCGTTGGCGGAGGACTTTGCCTGTTGTCGCGCATCATGCAAGCTTTTGACAGCAGGCAAAGGAGCGGTTTCGCTTCGGCCAGCGGCAAGCTCATGGTCGCGGCCATGGTCCTTCCGCTTGCCGCTTGCGGCGCGGGCGGCTTCAGCCTTCAGAAGGCGGAAGTCGACCGTTCGATCGTCACGTCGAGCGCACCTGCCTCGCCCGCCGTGCCGGCGAACAGCGACAAGGACTCGGATCAAACCACCATCGGCAATGCCGTCTCTTCCGCCGATATCGAGGAACTCGGCGGCCAGGCGGTGCCGTGGGCGAATGCCGGCACCGGCTCGCGCGGCTCCATCACCGAGCTGGTCGAGTTGAAGGACAACGACCAGACTTGCCGCAGCTTCACCGCTTCGCGCGAAAGCTTCGACGGGGTCTCGCTGTTCAAGGGCGAGCTCTGCATGGCGGGCGCTGGCGGATGGCACATGCAGGACTTCAAGGCGCTCTGATTTTCGCCTGCCGATCTTGCCTTGCGCCACTGGAATTTCTTCCTATGCAAGCGCATATAGGGAGCAACCGTGGACTCATTTTCTCTTGCAGGCAGGAAGCATGCGCGACCCCTATGAGGTGCTGGGCGTTGCCAGGAACGCATCGGCCAAGGACATAAAATCGGCATACCGCAAGCTCGCCAAGAAGCATCATCCGGACCAGAATCCGAATGATCCCAAGGCGAAGGACCGTTTTGCCGCCGCCAACCAGGCCTACGAGATCGTCGGTGACGAGAAGACTCGCGCCGCCTATGATCGCGGCGAGATCGACGCCGACGGCAAGCCGAAATTCCAGGGTTTCGAGGGTGCCGCCGGAGGTGGCGATCCGTTCGCCGGATTCCGCCGCCAGCAGGGCCCGGGCGGCGCGCATTTCGAATTCCGCTCAGGCAGGCCGGGCGGCGATCCGTTCGATGGCAACAGCGACATCTTCAGCCAGATCTTCGGCGATGCCTTCTCCGGCGCCCGTGGCGCCGGCCCCAGCGGCGCGCGAACAGGCGACCGTCGCCAGCCGGCCCAGGCCGCTGACCTCAATGTCACGCTCGATGTCACCATCGAGGAGGCGGCCACCGCCGAGAAGGTGACGGCGATGTTCCCCGACGGTCGCAAGGTCGCCGTCAAGTTGCCGGCCTATGTCGAGGACGGTCAGACCATCCGTCTGAAGGGCCAGGGCGAGCAGGGGCCGGGTCAGCCGGGCGATGCGCTGGTCAAGATCCATTTCCGTCGCCACCCGCGCTACCGTGTCGAGGGCCGCGACCTGCACGCCGACCTGCCGGTGGCGCTGGCCGATGCCGTGCTGGGCGCCAAGGTTGCGGTCGAGACGCCGACCGGCCGCCTCGCGGTCAATGTCCCGGCATGGTCGAGCTCCGACAAGGTGCTGCGGCTCAAGGGCCGGGGCTTGCCGGAGAAAACCGGCGGCCATGGTGACCTCTACGTCCATGTCAGGCTGATGCTGCCCGAGGGCGGTGACAGCGAGTTGGAAGCGCTGATGCGCCGCCAAAACGGCTGACCTTCGAAGTTTTCTCCCCCGGACAGTCCGCTATGGGCGCTTGAAGGGGCCTTGTGCCTGTGCGATAGGGCTCTCCACAAAGCAGACATTCTTGCGGAGAACGCTCACATGGCGGGTGGACAGGGCCTTATGGCCGGCAAGCGCGGGCTGATCCTCGGCGTCGCGAACAATCGGTCGATCGCCTTCGGCATCGCCAAGGCCTGCGTCGATCACGGCGCCGAGATTGCGCTGACCTATCAGGGCGAAGCCTTCAAGAAGCGCGTCGAGCCGCTGGCGGCGGAACTCAACGCGCATGTCGCCGGTCATTGCGACGTCACCGATCCGGCAAGCCTCGATGCCGTTTTCGACGACATCGCCAAGCATTGGGGCAAGCTCGACTTCCTCGTCCACGCCATCGCCTTTTCCGACAAGGACGAGCTGACCGGCCGCTATGTCGAGACGACGCGCGACAATTTCTTGCGCACCATGGACATTTCGGTGTTTTCCTTCACCACCATCGCCAAGCGGGCCGAGCCGCTGATGGTCGATGGCGGCTCGCTGTTGACGCTGACCTATTACGGCGCCGAAAAAGTGATGCCGCACTACAACGTCATGGGTGTCGCCAAGGCTGCGCTTGAAGCGAGCGTCCGCTACCTCGCCGTCGACCTCGGCGCCAAGAAGATCCGCGTCAACGCCATCTCGGCCGGCCCGATCAAGACCCTTGCCGCCTCTGGCATCGGCGACTTCCGCTACATCCTGAAGTGGAACGAATACAATGCGCCGCTGAAGCAGACGGTCACCCAGGAAGAGGTCGGCGATTCAGGCGTCTATTTCCTGTCGGATCTGTCGCGCGGTGTCACCGGCGAGGTCCATCACGTCGATTCAGGCTACCATGTCGTCGGCATGAAGGCGGTCGACGCGCCCGATATCTCGACCGTCAAGGAATAGTCTCCTCGAGCTGGCATCCCCCCGCCTGCAGTCTGTCGTGATCTTTCGCCGGAAGACCTGATGTATCCGCTCGTCTACATCGTGCGCCACGGCCAGACGGAGTGGAATGCCGAGCGTCGACTGCAGGGCCAGGCAGACACCGACATAAACGCGCTGGGGCGCGAGCAGGCGACCCGGAATGGGATCCGACTGGCCGAGTTCGTCGACAATTCGGACGATTTCGACTTTGTCGCCAGCCCGATGCGGCGCACGCGCGAGACGATGGAGCGGTTGCGCGCGGCGATGGGTCTCGATCCGCTTGCCTACCGCACCGATCCGCTGCTGGTCGAAATAAGTTTCGGCGACTGGCAGGGCTTTACCTTCCGCGAGCTCGAGGCCAGGCTTCCCGGCTCGACGCAGGGGCGCCGCTTCGCCAAATGGGACTTCCAGCCGCCCGGCGAGGGCGCCGAGAGCTACCAGATGCTGCTCGAGCGGATAAAGCCATTCTTCGACGCCCTGGACCGGCAGACGGTCTGCGTCACTCATGGCGGCGTCATGCGCTGCCTGTTCCGCTTCGTCGAAGGCCTGTCCAAGCAGGAGGCGGCAAGCCTCGAAATCCCGCAGGACCGCTTGCTCCGGCTGCAGGGTCGGACCCTGGAGTGGTTGTAGGGCGGACTGTGGAAGGTGTGGCGATTCAGGTCAGGCCAGCATCATCTGAATCAATTCGCGTCACTGTCCGGCAACTGCATATCGGTGACCACGTTCTCGCCATTGGTCACGTCATAGGCAATCACAATGTCCATGCCCGGCTGCAGCGCGTCGAGATCGGTTTCGGCATTGAGCTTGTAGGACTTGCCGTCATCCAGTGTCAGCGTCAGCGTGTCCTTGTCGACCTTCTTGATCAGGCCTTCGGTCTGGCCGGCGAATGCAGCGGCGGTGGAAATCAGCAACATGGCGGCAACAGCGCCAATCAGGGTACGCATCGTCGTCCTCTTTGGTCATTGCGCCGGCACTATGGCGGCGGATCCTCAACGGCGGATGGAAGAGAGCAGAAACCAACCGAATGTGTCAAAACTAAATCCGCCGGATCACAGTTTGATGCACCGGATCACGGTTCGATCACTGTGGAAAACGCCAATGAGAGGTAGCCCTCAGTGGGCGCCGCCGGGCGGCAAGGAGAGCGGGGAGCCGGGAACGGACGTGTCGAGCCGTTGCTGCGCGAACGGCAGTCCGAGCCTAAAACTCATTGATGAGGCGCGAGCCGTCCAGCCGGGTTTGGGCGGCTCGACATATTTCGACAGGTGAATCTCCACCGAGCCGGCATTCTGCGGGCTGCCCAGTATCAGACGGACAAGTTTTTCGTTGGCGACAAATCTGTAGTCGCGGACGGGGAAAAGCCGCCTGCCATCGATCGTCGCGGACGTTTCGACTGTTATTGCATTGCTCTCAGGCGGAGCCTTCACGCCCACCAGATCGATTATCTGGATGGCATTGGGCTGTTGAACATCCAGCCTCACGGTTCTGTCTTCGGAGGTCGAGGCGAGTATCGGCACATCCCGACGCTGCGCGGTCACGGATGCGACGAGCAGGACTATGAGCGCGCCCGTCGCAACAGTGATTGCCTCCCTTCGGCCGAAAGCGGACGGCTTCAGCCTGTAGGCGACAATCCCCAACGCGATGGGAAACATCCACTTGTAGTAGTGGACGTTGAAATAGCGGAACATGCCGGTCGGGACGCTGTCCCGATAGCTCGCATAAACGATCAGATGCACGGCCATCATCAAGCCGGCCACCCGCATGAACAGGGGCTCCGGGAAAACGATCAGAACGATCGCAAGAACGACGGCGATGAACAGGATGGGGATCACGCTGATCCAATCGGCATTGAACTCCAGGAAATAGACCTGTGAGGCAACAAGAAGCGAAAAGAGCCGCTCCGGAACCTGGAAAATGTCGAAGCCAATTCCTCCTGCGACGGCCTGGAAATATGTGCCGGCCAGAGTTCCGGCGCTCAGGTAATTGAATGTTGCGAAGAACAGCACTGGCAAGGCAAACCCAGCCGCCCCGGCGCCTATGGAAACGATCCCGTTTCTGCGCGCGTCGGGTTCATTGCCCACTGCCATCGCCACGACAAGCGACGCATAGGCGATTGCAGCCGGAGCAGTCGTGGCGAAGTCCGCGGTACGAACGGGGATCTGGGCGCCGACAACAATGCCGAACAGGATCGCGTTGGTCGCGAAGGTCGATGCGGGGAGCGATGAATGCCTCAGCCGATCGAAGCGGTCGAGAAGTACAAGGGCCGCGGCGAGGAGGAACGCGCCAAGCGTGCTGGTCCACGGAACAACCCACTGAAGCCCGATGATCGGGTAACCGACCATGCCCGCCAATGTGAAAAGAGCTGCGGCGGCGGGCCCGAGGTGCGGTCGAAACAGGCGGAACACGAGCAGAAAGAAGCCGGCCATCAGCGCGAGGTTGACCAGATAGAAGGGGTGCATTTCCGAAATTGGTAGAAAGAGCGCGCCGAAGAGGGGATAAAGCGGCGGATAGAAATGCGATGCGGGCCTGAGATCGAGGACGGCGAAGGCCTTCGCGGACTTCCAGTAGAGACCCTGGTCAATCCATCCCCACCAGCCCAGCGGATATTGCGCATTGTTGCCGGGAACGGGGGGATAGGTCAAATATCTGTACTGATAGAGGCAAAACAGGACGACGAGCGCCAATGGCAACGCCCATGCGTTGACCAGTCTCAGGACTGAAGATCCGCGCATGGAATGTACCGGCTAGGTCTGAGCATGATCGCCGGCAACGATGGCGATGTTCGAACTGAAGGGACCGAGCTTGATCCCCGTCATCCAGATGCGCGGCGCCTTGGCTCCCGGCCATTCTCGCCCGATCAGGTCGCGGCTGAGAAAATCCATGTTCTCCGGCTTGGTCCAATAACCCATCGATGATTTGCCGAGCAGCGCGCGGAATGCGGATGGCGAATAATGCAGAAGCGGCAATCCGGTGTGATGTTCGACCGGGAACCAGCGGTTGGGGACGGTGATGAAGACGGAGCGGGCAACCCGCAGGTGCTCCAGGATGAATTGCCTGCGCTCTTGCACGCCTCCAACATGCTCCAGCACCGCGTTGGACGTCGCTATGTCGAATGACTTGTCGGCAAAAGGCAGCGGCTCGTTGGGAATGATTTGCCGGAAGGTGGCGGAGGGGTAACGTGCCTTGACCTGCTCGCCGGTTCCGATCCCGGCGCAAGTCACTTTTTCTGGCCACGGGTAGGACTTTTCGAGGAAATTGGCGCCTTCATTCTCGTCGTCGGAAACGCCGATATCGAGAACGGTCGTTTGCGGGGAGGGGCGCATCTGTTCAATGAACAGATTGAACATGTTCCGCCTGGCGGTCTTGAGCAGGCGCATCGCAAACGCATTCGATGCCCCGTCGCGATAAAAGACGGAGTCGATATTCTCGTCTCGGGGCGCCCGATCCTGATCAGCGGCCATTTCCATCACCCCAGGCTTCGATGGCCGTTGAAAACTATTCGGTCGTACAGAGCGTAGTTGACGACGAGGCCTGCAATCGCGCCGAGGAGATACGCGGGCACATGGTAGAAATTGGCGTCAATCTTACTGGCCTCGTTCAACACGATGAGGTTCGCACCCATCCCGACGAAGGATGCAATCAGATATTTGCCGTACTCGGCAGTTCTGTTTTGCATGCGGCCGTCAATGAAAGTCATGCTCCGGTTGAGAGCCCAGGTTACCGTCATCGCGACCAGGCTTGCTAGCACGCGGGCGGCGATAATCGAGCCGCCAAAACCGTACACGAAGCCGAAGAACACGGCCCCGTCAGTAACGAACCCAATGCCTCCGGCAAAAATGAAGCGCGCTATTTTCGCGCTCGTCACGCTCACCGCTGCACCGATCGGTAGGATAGATAGGCAAGCAGCTTCGCCTCCTTGCGGCCGCGCGCGACGCTATCGAGAATGAGGCCGGCGAACACCGAAAGGAATGCGAGGATCATTGCCGCCGATACGGCTATCAAGGTCGGGAAACGAGGCACCAATCCAGTGGAGAGATAGTTGAGGAAAACGGGTGTGCCGAATCCAATTGCTATCAGCGCCAGAACCGCGGCGATCGACAGGAAAAACGGAAGCGGCAGCAGGTCGCGGATCAGGTGGAAAATCACCCACAGGATGCGAAAGCCGTCTTTGTAGGTCGCCAGTTTGCTCAGCGAGCCCGCAGGCCGCTCCTTGTAGTGCGTTTCGACCTCGCTCATGGGAACTCCGAGTTCCAGCGCATGTATGAGGAGTTCGGTCTCGATCTCAAAGCCTGCGCTTACCGCCGGAAAGGTCTTTACAAACCGGCGTGACAGAGCCTTGTAGCCGGACAGCATGTCTCGACTTTGGTCGCCGAAGAACAGCGAAACAAGCGATGTAAGCAGACGGTTTCCGATCAGGTGGCCCGGTCTATATGCCTGCTTGCTGGCATGAATGCGCACCCCGTTCACCTTGTCGTATGGCCCGGACAGGAGCTCGCGGATCATGGCAGGCGCCTCGGAAGCATCGTATGTCGCATCGCCATCGACGATAAGATAGGCGTCGGCGTCAATATCGGAAAACATTCGCCGCACCACGTTGCCCTTGCCTTGCCGGCGCTCGCTGCGAACGATCGCGCCGGCGGACGCG
The DNA here is from genome assembly GCF_003998845.1 of Mesorhizobium sp. M4A.F.Ca.ET.022.05.2.1. NCBI lineage: Bacteria > Pseudomonadati > Pseudomonadota > Alphaproteobacteria > Hyphomicrobiales > Phyllobacteriaceae > Mesorhizobium > Mesorhizobium sp. M4A.F.Ca.ET.022.05.2.1. The sequence goes on from NZ_RZOJ01000108.1 coordinate 7,607, forward strand.
GCTACCGCTGCCGTGTCGTCGATCGAGTTGTTGTCGTAGACATAGATGCGGGCGTTTGGCAGAGACTGGCGAAACTCGGACACCACGGTCGCGATCGTCGCGGCCTCATTGTAGCAGGGTATGAGCACCGCGACTTCTATGTCGTCATGCGCGCTGCCCGGATGCCTGGCCTGTTCCGTCAGCGGCAGGTCGACGCGATGCGCGCCTCGCGTGCCGACGCCATATTCCCGACTGACAGCCAAGTTCGCTCCGAAGATTGTCCGGCACGCTAGCTAGCCGATACTGGCGGCCTTGCCAATCCCAAAAGGAAATCCTAGCTCCACCGCCCCCAATCACGCGGCTGCCTTACTTGCACGATCCATAAGATACTGGAGAGACCGCCTGCCCGACCTCGCTGGCTTCATAGGATAGCCGGGAAACAACAGCGGCTATAGATCGACCGGCACGGCGTTTGTTGTTCAGCCCGATGCCGAGATGGTGGCTCAGCGAGGGTTGCGGCGCAGTGGTTCGACATCGGACGATGCCGCCGTAGCGCCGAAATCATCCATCATGCTGGATCCGCCGGTTTGACCACTGTGGAAAACGCCAATAGAAGGCAGCGTGCAGCGCCGCGCGTCCTTTTGGGCGCGCAGAGGACGCTGCGCCACCGAGAAGATTACCGGCTCCGCCGCCGGGCAGGGCGCTTTTCCATGTCTCACAACACGTTCGGCCATCTTTTCCGCGTCACCACCTGGGGCGAAAGCCATGGGCCGGCACTCGGCTGCGTTGTCGACGGCTGTCCGCCCGGCATCCGCTTCACCCGAGCGGAAATCCAGGCCGAACTCGACAAGCGCCGGCCCGGCCAGTCGCGTTTCGTGACGCAGCGTCGCGAGCCGGATGAGGTCAAAGTCCTCTCCGGCTTCATCCTCGACGAGGACGGCGAGACGATGATCACCACCGGCACGCCTGTCTCGATGCTGATCGAGAATGTCGACCAGCGCTCGAAGGACTATGGCGAGATCGCCCGCCAGTACCGGCCGGGCCATGCCGACTACACTTACGAGGTCAAATACGGCCTGCGCGATTACCGTGGCGGCGGCCGCTCCTCGGCGCGCGAGACGGCGGCGCGGGTGGCGGCCGGCGCGCTCGCCCGCAAGGTCGTGCCCGGTATGATGGTGCGCGGCGCACTGGTCTCGATGGGTGAAAAATCCATCGATCGCGCCAACTGGAACTGGAACTTCATCGGCGATGCGGAAAATCCGTTCTTCACGCCGGATCCGGCGTCGGTTCCCGTCTTCACCCAATATCTCGACGGCATCCGCAAGGCGGGTTCCTCCGTCGGCGCCGTCATCGAAATCGTCGCAGAGGGCGTTCCAGCCGGTCTCGGCGCGCCGATCTATGCCAAGCTCGATCAGGACATCGCGTCCGGCCTGATGTCGATCAACGCCGTCAAGGGCGTCGAGATCGGCAATGGCTTCGAGGCCGCCCGCATCACCGGCGAACAGAATGCCGACGAGATGCGCATCGGCAATGACGGCAAGCCGGTTTTCCTGTCGAACAATGCCGGCGGCATCCTGGGCGGCATCTCGACCGGGCAGGCGATCGTCGCCCGTTTCGCCGTCAAGCCGACCTCCTCGATTCTGACCCCGCGCAAATCGATCGACAAGGACGGCAACGACGTGGAGGTGATGACCAAGGGCCGCCACGACCCTTGCGTCGGCATCCGCGCTGTGCCGATCGGCGAGGCGATGGTTGCCTGCGCGATTGCCGATCACTATCTGCGGCACAGAGGACAGACGGGGAAGGGAGTAGGGCAGTAGGGCAGTAGGGCAGTAGGGCAGTAGGGCTAGCTCGCGCTCCGACGCCGAACTTTTCGCTTTCCCCTGCTCCCTTACTGCCCTATTCCCCTACTCCCTTGCGAGCAAAGCGAGCGCACAATGCCATACGACCAAAAGAAGATCGTCGAAGCCATCCGCGCCTTCGAGCGCGGCGAGATCGTCGTGGTCATGGACGATGACGGGCGCGAGAACGAAGGCGACCTGATCGTCGCCGCAGTCCACTGCACGCCGGAGAAGATGGCCTTCATCGTGCGCAATACCTCCGGCATCGTCTGCACGCCGATGCCGCGCGAGGAAGCCAAGCGCCTCAACCTGGCGCCAATGGTGGCCGACAATGACTCCGCCCACACCACCGCCTTCACCGTCAGCGTCGACTTCAAGCACGGCACCACGACCGGCATTTCCGCCGACGACCGCACGCTCACCGTCCGCAACCTCGCCAACGGCAATGTCGGCGCCTCCGATTTCGTCCGCCCCGGCCATATCTTTCCGCTGATTGCGCGCGAAGGCGGCGTCCTGATGCGCTCCGGCCATACCGAGGCCGCCGTCGACCTTTGCAAGCTCGCCGGCCTGCCGCCGATCGGCGTCATCTCCGAGTTGGTCAACGATGACGGCACGGTCAAGCGCGGTCCCGAAGTGCAGGCCTTCGCCGTGGCGCACGGCCTGAAGCAGGTTTCGGTGGCCGATCTCATCGCCTACCGGCAGCGCAAGGAAACGCTGGTCGAGCGCGTCGCCTGCTCCGACATCGACACGCTCGGCGGCAAGGCTCAGGTCTTCACCTACACATTGCCCTGGGATTCCATGCACCACGTCGCGGTTGTCTTCGGCGATATCCGCGACGGTGAGGAGGTTCCGGTGCGCCTGCACTCCGAGGATGTCGTGACCGACGTGTTCGGCACCAGCCATCGGCTCGACGCCATCATGAAGGCGATGGGCGAGCGCGGGCGCGGCGTTATCGTCTACCTGCGCGAGGGCTCAGTTGGCGTTGCCCACCAGGAGCGCAAGCGGCCGGCAAGCGGCGATCGTGAAGACCACGAAGAAGCTCGCCGCCGCGAGAACGAATGGCGCGAGATCGGCCTCGGCGCGCAGATCCTCAAGGATCTCGGCATTTCCTCGATCAACCTTATCGCCTCGCGCGAGCGCCACTATGTAGGCCTTGAAGGCTTCGGCATCCACATCGCCAAGACTGAGATCCTTTAAGGCAGGTCGGCTCCGGGCTGGAAGCGGATGAACGTGTCACTGCCTTCCAGCCAGCGTAGCGGAAGGCTGCTGCTGCGCCGGCCGGCAACATCCGACCTGGCTTTCCTGACCGACCTCTTCTCACGCCATGAGCTTGTCGCGCATCGTCCCGATCCGACGAGGATCCAGGGCCGGTCGCCTGGGGACGGGAACGGCCTCGGCTTCATTGCGCGGGAACGGCGCTCGCTTCGCATCCGGTGAGATCGCAATGCGGCCCGGCCAGGCTGCGCTGGCCGATGAGCACCGTCGTCAGCGCGATCACCCCCGCTGCCACCGACACAAGGAAGCCGCTCTGGGCGCCGAACGCATCCACCACGGCGCCGGCGGCGAAGGAGCCGAGCGCCATGCCGATGCCGATTCCGGTCATCACCCAGGTCACTCCCTCGGTCAGCATCGCTTCCGGCACGCGCCGCTCGATCAGTCCGAAGGCGGTGATGAAGGTCGGCGAGATCGCGACGCCGCTGACGAAGACGGCGAGCGCGAGCAGCGGCACCGTGCTGGCAACGAGGAGCGGCAGGGTGGTGAGCGCGATCACGGCGACCGCAATGGCCAACTGGCGTTGCAGCGGCATTTTCAGGTTGAGCGCGCCGATGATGATGCCGAGGATGAACGAGCCGAGCGCATAGACGCCAATGACCAGGCTTGCCGCTTCCGGCTGGCCGAGCTCCTCGGTGATCGCCACCGTGCTCACTTCCGTGGTGGCGAAGGTCGCGCCAATGAAGATCAGCGCGAAGGTTATGATCTGAACCGGCCGCAGGCGGATCGCCGAGCCGCGCGCACCATGCTCCGCCGGCCGCACGCCGGGTTCGGTCGCACGCTGCAGGATGAAGGCTGCCGAGCCGAAGCCGAGGAACAGGGTGCTTGCAAGCATGCCTGCTTCCGGGAAGAGCGCAGTGCTCAATCCCACCGACAACGATGCCCCGGCGATATAGACCAACTCGTCCGCCGCCGACTCGAAGGCGAAAGCGGTGTTCAGCTCCGGGCGATCCCGGAAGATCTCCGTCCAGCGGGCGCGCACCATCGCCGGGATGCTGGGCATGGCCGCGGCAAGCAGCGCCGAAGCAAACAGCGTCCATATCGGCCAGTCCTGGTTGGCCGCCGCGATCAGCGCTGCGAAGGCGAGCACGGAGATCACCGTCGTCGGCACGACGATGCGCGTCTGGCCGAGGCGGTCCACCAGCCGGGAGATCTGCGGCGCAAGGAAAGCGTTGACCAGCGCGAAGCTCGCCGAAACGGCGCCGGCCAGCCAGTATTCGCCATGGGTCTGCGACAGCATGGCGACGATGCCGATCGGCGCCATGGCGATTGGCAGGCGGGCCACGAAACCGGCCGCGGCGAAGCCCTTGCTTCCGGGAGCTCGAAAGATTTCCGAATAGGGATTCTGCATGGTCTGGGTCCTCGACAAGGGAAGGATCGACAATTACATACGCTGCGTATGAATTCAGATAGATCATACGCCGCGTATGTCAATTGGCATACGAAGCGTATGTGAATAGGGCCAGACCGCATGCACCGACCTCGCAAGGAGATGATCGCCGAGACGCGCGCCAAGCTGATCGCGGCCGCCCGCCACGCTTTCGGCACCATCGGCTACGCGGACGCCTCGATGGATGATTTCACCGCCTCTGCCGGGCTGACGCGCGGCGCGCTCTATCACCACTTCGGCGACAAGCGGGGATTGCTGCAGGCGGTCATCGCCGAGATCGACGGGGAGATGGCTGCCCGGGTGAACGAGGTGGCAGCGAGGGCGCCGACCCGCTGGCAGCATTTCGTCGACGAATGCACCACTTACATCGAACTGGCGCTGGAGCCGGAAATCCAGCGCATCATGTTCCGCGATGCCCCGGCGGTGCTGGGTGATCCGGCCCAGTGGCCGAACGCCAGCGCATGCACGGCGTCAATGACCGATCACCTGACCAGGCTGCAGGAGGAAGGCGTGGTCGTGGCCGACCTCGACCCCGAGACCACGGCGCGGCTGATCAACGGCGCCAGCAGCCAGGCTGCGCAGCGGATCGCCAATTCGCAGGATCCGGAAGCGACGTCGAAAAAGGCGGTGGCGGCGTTCAAGCAACTGCTCGAGGGGCTGCGCAAGGAGCCCTGAGCGAACGGGTCAGCAACCATGACGCGCGGTTTGTACACCGGTTTTGGGCCGGCGCGGCGCCGCCAAGATTGACAATCGCCGGGGCGAGCGCATCCTCCTCTACCATCTCTGAGGCGGGAGAGTCGGGCCATGTGGGACTTCAGCATCGGCCGGTCGGTGTCCATCATGATCAGGACATGGCCTTTCATCGTCTTTCGCATGATCGTCTATTTCGGCATCACGCTGGCCTACATTATGGCGACCGGCACCGGCGCCAGCGTCGGCTATGGCGTCGGCCACATCTCCACCGACCCCGAGGGGCCGCTCTCCTTCGCGCTGTGGGGCGGGGTGGTCGGCTTCGGCGTCGTGTCCGTAGCGGTCTACTGGATCCGCGAATACATCCTCTACGTCCTCAAGGCCGGGCATATCGCCGTCATGGTCCATCTGATCGACGGCCAGGACGTTCCCGACGGCCAGAACCAGATCTCCTATGCCAGGGCCGTGGTGACCGAGCGCTTCGCCGAGGCCAATGTGCTGTTCGTGATCGACCAGCTGGTCAAGGGCGCCATCCGCGCCATCACCGGCCTCATCGGCGGCATCGCCGCCTTCCTGCCCATTCCCGGTCTCAACGGCCTTGTCAGCTTCATCAACACGGTGATCCGCATGTCGCTGACCTATGTCGACGAGATCATCCTCGGCTACAACATCCGCATCAACTCCACCTCGCCCTTCGAGACGGCGAGGCAAGGCGTCGTGCTCTACGCGCAGAACGGCAAGACCATGGTCAAGAACGCGGTCTGGCTGGCGGTGATCATGTGGGGCGTGTCCTTCGTGATCTTCCTGCTCATGCTGGCGCCAGCCGGCGCCATTCTCTGGGCCATGCCGGGCCAGCTTGGCGGCTGGGCCTTCGTTCTGGCCATCGTCTTTGCCTGGGCCTTCAAGGCAGCCTTCATCGAGCCCTTCGCCATCGCCTCTCTGATGCAGGTCTATTTCGCCACCATCGAAGGCCAGGTGCCCAATCCCGACTGGGACCGCCGGCTGGCGGAAGCCTCCTCGAAATTCCGTGAACTGAAGGACAAGGCGCTGGCGTCCTTCGGCGGCTCGCGCTGGACGCAGCCGGCACCCCAATAGCCGAACCCTTGCCTAATCTCTGTTGAACGTGCCCCTTTGGTGGCGCGAAAACATGGCCAAACCGGTCTTGCGCGCCTATATCGGGGCATGGCTACCCGTCTCTACACTCACCCGGTCTTCCTCGAACACCTCACCCCGCCCGGCCACCCGGAGCGGCCCGACCGCCTGCGCGCTGTCGAGCGCGTGCTTGACGACGAGGCATTTTCGGCGCTTGACCGCGTCAAGGCGCCGGAAGGCGACGAGGCCACCATTCTTTATGCGCATCCGGAGGATTTCGTCGCGCGCGTGCGCGCCGCGATCCCTGAGACCGGCATTGTCTCGATCGATGCCGACACCAGCGCCAGCCCGAAGAGCTGGCAGGCGGCGGTAACGGCGATCGGCGCCGCCAACGCCGCCGTGGATGATGTCTTCGAAGGCCGCGCCGCCAATGTCTTCGTCGCTGCTCGCCCGCCTGGCCACCACGCCGAAAAGACCACCGCCATGGGCTTTTGCCTGTTCAACACCGCGGCGATCGCTGCTCGTTACGCGCAGAAGCAGCACCAGGCCGAGCGTGTCGCCATCGTCGACTGGGACGTGCATCACGGCAACGGCACGCAGGACATCTTCTGGGACGATCCGTCGGTGCTGTACTGCTCGACGCACCAGATGCCGCTTTACCCGGGCACCGGTGCCAGGAGCGAAACCGGCGCCGGCAACATCGTCAACGCGCCGCTGGCGCCTCGCACCGGCAGCGACACGTTTCGCGATGCCTTCCTGTCGCGCGTGCTGCCGTCGATCGACAATTTCGCGCCCGACCTGATCATCATTTCCGCCGGATTCGACGCCCACCATCGCGATCCGCTGGCCGAGATCAACCTGACCGAGGAGGATTTCGACTGGGCGACCGGCCAGCTGATGGAGCGCGCCGGGCGCCATAGCGGCAACCGGCTCGTCAGCCTGCTCGAGGGCGGCTACGATCTGCAGGGATTGGCATTTTCGGTCGCCGCCCATGTCGGGCGGCTGATGAAGGGATAGAGTATGGCAGGCGAAAGCAACGAGGACGTCAAGGCGATGAGCTTCGAGCAGGCGCTCGACGCGCTGGAAAAGATCGTCGATGATCTGGAACGTGGTGACGTGCCGCTCGACCAGTCGATCCGCATCTATGAGCGCGGCGAGGCGCTGAAGGCGCATTGCGACCGGCTGCTCAAGGCGGCCGAAGACAAGGTCGAGAAGATCAGGCTGTCGCGTGACGGCAAGCCGGTCGGCACGGAGCCATTGGACGCGGATTAGTCCGCACGGGGCGGGGCAGAGGAAAGCAGGCAGGAATCCAAGCGATGTGCCGAAACATCAAGACCTTGTTCAACTTCGAACCGCCGGCGACCAATGATGAGGTCCATGACGCAGCCTTGCAATTCGTGCGCAAGCTGAGTGGCTCGACCAAGCCCTCCAAGCGCAATGAGCATGCCTTCAACCATGCGGTCGAGGCGATTGCGGCCGCGGCGCGAGAGTTGCTTGATTCGCTTGAAACGACACAGACTCCGCGCAATCGCGAGGAAGAGGCGGCCAAGGCAAAGGCCAGATCCGCCCTCCGTTTCGCCTGAGGGATCGGATGAGCTTCTTTCCGGGAAACGATCCTGAGCCCGGCGATTCGTTCGCCTGCGACCAGATCGAACTGATGGTCATTCCCAACGCCAAGGACATTGGCGGCTTCGAGGTTCGCCGCGCCCTGCCCACCGCGAAACGCCGTCTGGTCGGGCCGTTCATCTTCTTCGACCGCATGGGGCCGGCCATCCTGCGCGCCGGCCACGCCATCGATGTCCGCCCGCATCCACATATCGGGCTTTCCACCGTCACCTATTTGTTCGACGGCAAGATCAGACATCGCGACTCGCTCGGTACCGAAATGGTCATCGCACCGGGCGACGTGAACCTGATGACCGCCGGGCGCGGCATCGTCCATTCCGAGCGCACGCCTGAGGAATTGCGTGGCGCGCCGATGTCGATCTCCGGCCTGCAGACCTGGCTGGCGCTGCCCGACGGCAAGGAGGAAGTCGCCCCGGTCTTCCAGAACACCGCGGTGATGCGCCTGCCCGAGATCGATGCTGAAGGCGTCAGCGGTCGCGTCGTCATCGGCGACTTTTCTGGACTGCGCTCACCGGTTTCGACCGCCTCGGACACCCTTTATGCCGATCTGAGGCTGGCGCCAGCCGCCAGCCTCAGATCGGCATAAAGGGTGTCCGAGGCGGTCGAAACCGGTGAGCGCAGTCCAGAAAAGTCGCCGATGA